>CAZNJH010000041.1:0-6389 GCA_964573355.1 uncultured Candidatus Saccharibacteria bacterium
GTTGCAGTTTGGCGACGATTCTTTCTTGTGCTGACATAACCTACTGCCCTGACCAGTCGTCCCGTCGTCGTACAATCGATCGGCTAAGATGGTCTTCCATAGCTTCATAAAATGTTCGTGCAGATATATCTTGTGCAACAACTGCACCCCGAAAACGATCCGTATGGTCATAGCTATCCATGTACTGCCAGTGAACAAGCTCATCGAAAAAATCTGCTACTTCTGCCAAGGTGGTACCACCGAGTGGATGCACCATGTCTCGTAATTTCGTCCATGCTGCTGACCATGCGTCAGGTACAGCCTCTTCTGTATCATCGTCAAACACTTTCATGAGGTTAGCTTCGATGTATTGCTGATAGCCAAAGATGTGCGCTATTAAATTATCGCTCGCTGCGCTTCGATCATGTAGTGCAGCTTTGTAATCCGAATCACTTGGTGAGCCTGGATCTGATCTACTGACTGCTATCTCCTCGATCATGCCTGCCATATCTCCGCCTAGTAGATCTATGATTTCTTTATACTGCGGCAGTTCACGAACTTGTTGTGCGAGTCCCTCTTTAGCTTCGGGAGAATTCTCATGTTCGTAAGTGGTAATTATACCAACTGCATCAGAATATGTTTGTGCTGCATTAGTTACTGCAAAGCTAAACTCAAGTTCATTGTCCTTAAGAAAGATAACGGGATCAATATCTGGTGTCGGTAATTCCATTACTGATAGTATTAAATATCACATTGAAGCATGCAAGCATTAGTGGAAATACAATAGGTATTAACCAACTGTGTCCAAAAGGATTGACCAAGTTTAATATTCTGGATAAGACCTGATATGTTCAGTGAGTTGATTAAGTATAAATTCTAAGGCTGGCGCTTTTTGCAGTTCAGATAATTGATCAAGACTAAGCCAGTTGTACGCCGATCCTTCATTGACGTCAATTTTAGTCGCATCGCTATCAGCTCTTGCACAGTAGACATCCCAGTAGTGCCTATCAGCACCCCGTCTACATCGGTCCCTATCTATTGAAATCGCAGATATATGTCGGACCTGCGCTATGTCAAGGTTACTCTCCTCCTTCGCTTCACGTTTTACTGCATGCAGTGGAGTTTCGTTCTTATCAATATGTCCTGCTGGTATGGTCCAGCCGAATGGGTACTTATTTAACCGGAAAACTAGAACTTTTCTTTCACTGTTAAAAATGAAAACCCCAACTGATTTATGGCAATACTCGAGATCCTTATCTATCCAGTATTCTATTTGTGGGTCGATAATAATGGCTCGTGGCTCAGACGCATTACAGCTGGTACATCTATATTGTGTAGTTCCGTTATTTTTTTGTTGCTTGAGCGTATTGGCTGAATGACACTTCATGCAGTACTCTGTGTAGGCGTTTGAGTTTATTGGAAAGTCTATCTTCATACAGGCATATTAGCATATAAATACGGGAGCATATAATATTGATTTATATGCTAATTTGTACTAATGTAAATATAATATTATGTTGAACAAAGATAGTTTATTAGTTGGGCTAACAGCCCCCTCAGGTACGGGCAAGACTCATATGACCGATGCTATTATGGGGCGATGGCCTGAATTCAAAAGACCTGTAGTTGCGACTACCCGTGAGCCGCGCCCGGGATATTCTGAGCCGCATCGTAATTTTATGACCGAGGATGAGTTCACGCATGCGGTTATTAGCGGAGACGTGGTTTTACCTCATAGGCCTTTTCTTGATGATGATACGCCGCAGTATGGTTTCGTCACCGAAACCTTACACCTAGGAAGGCTCATGGTTACAGAAGTGCATACCTCAATTTTACGGCCATTTAGGCGACTGGTTACCGATCGCAGAGTTGTGCTGGTTGGGATGCTGGCTTCGGGCGACACACTAGCCAGAAATATTGAAGACAGGGATGGCACTGTTGATGGTGAGGAGTCGTATCGAATTCGCTCACGAGAGGCTGAGGTTGGCTTGATTCAAGAGGCAGCGCATATTGGTTTGTTAGATATGGTTGTTAGCTATGAACCGTGGGAAAGAACTGCTAGCGAACAACGGGTATTAGACTTCCTGGGCTCACACATTGAAAGACTGGAACTGTAGAAATGTCAGAGTCGACAGCTTCTCGAAGCTCAGCTGATTTACAAACTGAATTCCTCGGTAATACTTTCGAGAATCCTCTCATTGTTGCATCTGGTACGCTTGTTGAACGGTATGAACAAATCCAACCATTCATAGATGCTGGAGCGGGGGCGGTAATCCCTCGGACAACGAGGTTGGTTATGGAGCGAACCGTCCATCCATCACCTCATTTATACCATGAAGGTGCTCGTGCTCGGGCAAATATGATGAATGCAGAGTGGACAGGATCTGATATTTCGTATTGGCGACAGTACTTAGGCAGAATTGCCGAGAGCTCAAAAATAGCAATGGCTGTGTCAGGCAGAGATATTGAGGGGTGTATAGCGGTGTGCAAAGAGTTAGATCAACACGACATCCCATTTATTGAGGTGAATGTTGGGTGCGGTGTGACCAATGGGGTTATTAGTGCTATTACTAGAGATGAAGAACATGTTCGAAGGTTGGTGGGATCGATTAAACAGGCTGGAGTTGAAACTCCAATAGCCTTGAAGTTAGGGCATTCTGACTCAATTGTACCGCTCTGTCAGATCGCAAAAGACGAAGGTGCAGATGGTATTGTGGCAATAAATACACTGGGCCCGGTTTTTGATTTTACCATAGGCTCAGATGGTAAGCCGCGCAGTGTCCTGGGGGTTAGTGGTGCGAAGGGTGGGCTCTCAGGTAGTGATATTTTTCGTACAGCATTGACAGATGTTGCAACAATTAAAAGAGAGGTTCAAATTCCAGTAGCAGCAAGTGGTGGCGTTACTTCAGCGGAACGGGCGGTGAAAATGATTATGGCTGGAGCTGATGTAGTTGAGGTGTACACCCTTCTTCACGATAGTGGACAGCAAGCACCGAATGCTATGAGTAAATTGCTAGATTCGTTTGAGGACTATTTAAGCTTACATGGCATCAGTTCAGTCGAAGGTATAAAAAGTGCAGCACTGCATCTGATGGATCAGCCTACAGAATTGAAACCCCAAATTCCAATCGTTGCAGAAGAGTTGTGCACGGGTTGTGATAGATGTGTGCCGGTCTGTCTCCCCGATGTCATTAAGCCATCGCACGAGGCAGCTAACCGTAATGGCCATGTTGTGAATATTCATCAAGATGGTTGTGTAGGTTGTGGATCGTGTATTTCGGTTTGCCCCGTTGAAGGAGCGATTAGATTTCCAGAACAGACAAACTAGCCTTTTGTTTGTCTCATGATCTCACGTGTTAATTCTATTGCTGGTGTGCCCTTTACTATTGCAATTTCACCAATGATGCGGTGGCAGCTGGGGTCGCCACATTTAATTTCTGTACCAGTCTCTGGTATATCAACCCGGGTTCTGCCCCTGTCGTCCTCTATTAATATTGGGGGTTCTGTGCTCAAGCGACCTAAACGATCACCTATCAACCATAGTTTGTGAGTTCTCTCCCCCCACTCAGCTTTCGGTTTTCTATAACGTGCAAATTCATGCCCAGAAGGGCACTTAACTTTTACTGTCTTTGAATCGCTTCCAAGTCTTTTCGGCGCCATGATTAAATGGTAGCAACTTTTTTTTAGATTAACAACTATATTGCAACGTGGGAAATTTGACATTAAGTCACAGTGCGGTAATGGCTAGGCGTGGCGTTAGAAAGCTATTTTAGCAAGCCAGATTACCTTTAATATAAGGTACTGCTCTCCTCCCCTTGAGGTTAAAAACGTCATGGCTGCAGATATTGCAGCGAGGCGTGAACCACAACGGTACTGATGTGACACTAGTGTGCCCAGTGGAGCTGGGAAGATTTGAACTCCCGATCTTCGGGTCTGCAACCCGAGGCATAAGTCCAGGCTATGCTACAGCCCCTGGTGTTGTGTGTCACGATTGAGGTTCGAAATTATTTATTAATGTCGATCAACTCAACCATGATGCTCACGCACGCCCGGAGGGATTCGAACCCCCGACCTCCACCCTGAGAAGATGGGGCTCTTGCCATCTGAGCTACGGACATCTGATCTCACAAATGTAAAAGCGCTGCATTAAGCAGGCTCTTACCCTCGAGAGATTAGTGAAATATTATCATACTAATGACAATAAAGCAATACAGTAGTATAGAATATAGTAACGTTTAAAAGTATAGATACGTATCGGGAAAATTAAAGCTTAGGGTGGGTAATTCGTGGCGGCTGTAAGCATAGCGGGCTAAATTTACAGCCTATATCTCTATCATAATAGTTTTCATCATTTATCAACCATATCTGGTTCTGCGCTTGCTTGATATGATCACCATGAAATTTGTTAATCTCATAAATAGAAGGTTTGCTGTCACCAGATAGGTAATCTGTATTGGTCAAGCTCGGCTGTGTGCACCAAATATCGCGACGATTCGGTATGTAGTCGGCTGGAATGTATAACACCCTCGAGTAGTGACTGTTGTTAGTTGAGTCGAATATTGTACAGTCTCTTGTGATTGCTTGATTCAGGTACTCATATGTTAATGGAGGCCCAAAATATAATGTTGCTTGTTCATTTGCTTGTATTTTTTGTATCACTTCCGCTTGGCTCAGCCTAGTGTTGAGTCCATACACAAACCGCACGTAACATTTTTGCCTCCAGCTACGAACAGAAAAGCCGGCATAATTTGGATCCGCGTAACATACGTCAACTTCTGATCTCGTTACACTAGAAGTAGGAATATCGAGTGCATTAAGGATATCTGTTGCCAAGAAGGATTTTGAAGTAGCTAGTGATTGCGCCTTGCTCCGGAGCCGTACTACTTCCGCCGGATCCACGCCGTTGTTTAGTGCGATGGTGTTCAATAAGACATAGAGAAGAAGCACTGCTGACAGAAAACAAACAGATATAATTATGAGCGTCCTCTTTGCCATAGCTGCATTATAGCAATAAAAACACGATCTAGCCTGGTCTATTGGGCGGTCTTTCGGCTGTAGAGCGCCGTAGCTACTGGGACTGCGATCAAGAGTGTCAAGATACACCAAAAGACTGCCCACCAGATGTGATTTCCTACAGAGTTGCCGAGCATTAATGAACGAACAGCTTCAATGACATGCGTAATTGGTTGATTTTCAGCAAATAGTTTTAAGTACTTGCCCATGCCTTCTGTTGGTGTAAATGCACTACTGGCAAATGTAAGCGGGAAAATTAAGACAAATGTCAGCCACTGCACGCCCTCAATACTTTTTGAGACAACGCCCACAATTGCAGCAAGCCAAGAAAATGCGAGTGTGAAGAGTAGTAGTATACCAGTGATTGTAAGCCAATCACTGACTGATGCATTTGAACGAAAGCCCATAATCAGCCCCACAACAAGCATCACAACTGTAGAGATTGTATTACGAAATATGTCTGAAATTACGTGACCATTCAAAACGGCAATGTTATTCATAGGTAGTGAACGGAAGCGATCGACGATTCCTTTTTGTAGATCGTTACAAATTGCAAGTGCTGTAGTGGTTGAGCCGAACGCAACCGTTTGCACAATAATTCCTGCCATCAGGTAATTAAGATAGCTCACATTTGCTGGTAATGCTTTGCTGATTGACCCGCCAAATACTGCTGAGAAAAGTACCAAAAACATAATTGGTTGGAAAAAGGTACCGAGCAGCTGGTCGGTATTTCTAATTATGTGCGTGCTGCTACGCTTGATCATAATGAGCGAATCTTTTATGGCCAATAGAGCGCGGGGTTGTTTATTGAAAATGAGTGATTGTGACATTACTTGCTCCCCTTTCGTGCAGGTTTTTTAGATTCTTTTTGTTTGCCAGTTACTGAAAGGAAGACGTCATCGAGTGTCGGTTTATGTACTGCGAGTGCAGCTACAGATATTTTAGCTGTCGTGAGTGCGTCGAGTGCTTTTTTGACATCTCGGTTCGTGTCCTTAATTATGGTCGTTAACGTATACTCCTTGTCGTTTCGTTCAAGGACCGATTTTCCAAGTATTTTATCTGCCTTTTCAAAGGTGGTCATATCTTTAAAAGTTAGCTCAAGGCGATCATTGCCAAGCGTGCTCTTGAGCTCTTTTGCGGTACCCTCGGCGATAACTTTGCCGCCATCAATTACCACAATTCGGTCGGCAAGCTGGTCGGCTTCTTCGAGATACTGTGTCGTAAGCAAGATTGTTGTACCATCTGCCACCAGCTTTTTAATAATATTCCACATAGCGAGTCGCGAACGTGGATCAAGACCAGTTGTGGGTTCATCAAGAAAGATGACTGGCGGTGTTGCAATGAGGCTTACTGCCAAATCAAGCCGGCGTCGCATCCCGCCAGAGTAAGTCTTAGCT
>CAZNJH010000042.1:0-6222 GCA_964573355.1 uncultured Candidatus Saccharibacteria bacterium
TTTGAGGATCAGCGGGGCTTTTAACCACACGAACGAGGGGCTCTTCTAGCCCGTCATACATGCTCCGCTCAGGTGTCTTAATTGTAGCGCCGAGCACCCTTGCTTTGCGCATAAACTAAGATACGTGCTAATGGAGTCCTGGGGTTGAAGGTAGGACTGTACGGCACTCACCGGGTGTTGTGAGTCAGAGACTCACTGAGGTGCTTTTAGTTCAGCAACTGAGTGAGTCTCTGAAAATGACATTAAGGTGCTAACCGTTACTGTAGCGCCCATGTTATTATCTGTCAACAATAGTAAATCCCAAGTGTAGCCATTATTTCTTTGAACGATTCTTGAACGTCCGCTTACCTTTTGCCGGTGCATCGGTAAGTAGTTTTTTGGCTTCGTCTTTTTAGGGTCAGTATCTTTAGGAATTTTAGCGTTTTTACTACCATCAGTTATATACGGCCCAAATCGGCCGTTGAGTACCTTAATGCCATCGCCAAAGTCCGCGATATTCTTTTCTGCTTCGGCCTTAAGTTTGGCATTGTATAATTCGAGTGATTCTTCAAGCGTAATAGTGTGAGGATCGAGCGGTTTAATACTTACAAACAGCTTCTCTACTTGTATATACGGCCCAAACCGCCCAATGTTGGCCTTAATTTCTTTACCATCATCTGTTTCACCGACAACACGTGGGAGCTCAAAGGCTTTCAGTGCTTCTTCAAGTGTTACGGTTTCGAGTTTCACACCTTTTGGGAGGGGGGCAAATTGCGGTTTGTTTTCTTTATCTTCAGTCGCACCAAGCTGGAGCATCGGCCCAAATCTGCCAAAACGTGCCAGTATTGGCTTGCCAGACTTAGGATCTACACCAACCTCTCTTGCCTGCGCAACTTTAGATCGGTCAATATCTCCGGATTTTTCAATGAGTGCATGGAATGGGGTGTAGAAATCTTGCAACATTTTATTGCGTGCCAATGTATTGCTGGCAATTTGATCAAATTCTTCTTCTACCTCTGCCGTAAAGCCATAATCTACTACCTGATCAAAATGGTCGACCAGAAAATCATTGAGCACCTTACCGGCAGCGGTCGGTACAAGTTTACCTCTGTCGGATCCAGTTTTTTCTTGTACAATTTCACGCGTGAGGTCATTCTTTTTAAGATTAAGCACTACGACATCACGGGGTTCACCTTCTGATTCGCCTTTTTCAGCGTAGCCGCGTACCTGTACAGTGTTAATAATAGTGGCGTAGGTTGAAGGGCGTCCGATCCCGAGGTCTTCGAGCTTCTTCACCAAGCTTCCTTCGCTGTATCGTGCGGGCGGACGGGCGAAGGTTTGTCTGGCGCTCACAGTAGAAAGCTCAAGGGTGTCCCCGCTTGTAAGCGCTGGTAATAGCTCGGGATCCTTTTTGCTTCCGCCGTATACCTTCAAAAAACCGTCAAACAAGATGACTTCACCCTTTGCTTCAAATTTTTCAGCACTTGTCGATATGGTTATTGTAATAGTTGTTTTTTCAAGCTTGGCGGGCGCCATCTGGCTTGCAAGTGTGCGGTTTCGGATTAATTCATATAACTTTTGATTGTATGCATCACTACTAGCCACCTCTGTTCGTACATCGGTCGGTCGTATTGCCTCGTGAGCTTCTTGCGCCCCCGAAGCTTTCGTTTTAAAAGTTCGGAACTGATGATAGGTATCACCGTATGCCGCTTTAATATATTCGGTCATTTGTGCTAGCGCTTGAGTACTCAAATTTACCGAATCGGTACGCATGTACGTGATCTTACCTTCTTGGTAGAGCTTTTGTGCCGCAGACATAGTTGCTCGTGCGCTAAAGCCGAGCCGTGCATTTGCATCTTGTTGTAAGGTACTCGTAGTAAACGGTGCGCTTGGGTTACGTGTGCCCGGGGTTTTTTCTACCTGAGCTACGCTAAACTGCGCCCCTTTAAGGCTTTCGAGAAATAGCGTGGCTTCTTCCTCGGTGTTAAAACGTTTCGGAAGTTCTGCCTTCACCACTTCACCCTCATGGAGCAGTTCGGCGGTCACTTTAAACTGAAACGAACCTTCAAATGCTTCGATTTCACGCTCACGTTCTACAAGCAATCTCACGGCTGGTGATTGAACTCGTCCGGCCGACTTTCCTCCTGGTACCTTTTGCCATACAACCGGGCTCAGCTCAAAGCCTACGATTCTATCAAGTATTTGACGAGCTTGCTGTGCCTCAACCAAGTGCATGTCGACTGTTCGAGGACTTTTAATAGCTGCCTCAATGGCACTTTTTGTAATTTCATGAAAAACAATTCGTTTAGTCGACTTTGGATCTAGCTTTAATACCTCACAGAGGTGCCAGGCGATTGCCTCTCCTTCGCGGTCTTCATCAGTAGCAAGCCATACAGATTCAGCTTCTTTGACTGCTTTTTTAAGCTCAGTAATAACCTTCCGCTTCTCAGGGTCCACTTCGTAGGTGGTTTTAAAGCCATTCTTCACTTCTATTGGCTCACCACCACCCTTCACTTTTTTTGCAATTGAACGAATATGGCCAACACTTGAGAGTACTTTAAAATCACTCCCAAGATATTTCTCGATAGTCTTTGCCTTAGCAGGCGACTCTACAATAACTAGATTTTTTTTGCTCATGCTTATTCCAGTGTATGCATTTGCGATTCAAATGCAACAGCAACTAAGAGTAATGAGTTATGAGCAATGAGTCAAGTGCTGAGTGGATTATATCAAGTCAACCTGCTATTAGAGCGATGGTTGGTCGCTGTTTTTGAACAGATGAAATCCCGATCAAATATGACGGAAACTGCTTATGTTGTTTTGTAACTTTATTGATTTAAATACAATATTATTCAAAAAGTATTGACAATATGCCACGTGTATGCTAATATGGCTATTCGTAAGTGGTTATTACCGCTTTTGTACCTTTTATACCCCCATTTAACATCTTATCATTCGATAAGTAATGTTAGGAAGCTTTCAAGGTAAGCATAAAGTTTTTACCCTCCACTTTTCGTTTTAGACAAGGATACTCGTCCGTTTGAAGTCAAGCCTTGAAGGTCTTCTAACCCCTTTAACCCCTATTCTACGGTGAGCCTACTTAGGTTGGGTCTAACCCTAGCTGTGAGCATTCGAGAGAGACATGCACCACACGCGTCGTCCGGGTGGGTTGAAGGGAGGTTTCAGCGCCCAGCAGTGCCCACCCCTGCTGGGCGCTGTTTATTTACTTGACATTTTATATAATATTTGCTATAATATTAATAATGAAAAGCAATCGTTTTGTTAGTTCCGCGCACGTTGAAATTACCGGTTCCCTTGCTGATTTTACGAATCAACTTTCTAGCGCTGATAATTCTGATGACTGTGATCGTTTATTTACTGCATCAAGTTTTTTGTGTGCGACACTCGAGCAACGCGAAGAGCTTTCAGAAGAACTCGGTCTTTCTGTAAACGATACTATGCTAGCTGCGTCACAATTGGCAGTGCGGGCTTCGCGGGGTGATTGTATTGGTAACGATGACCCGTTCATTGTTGCATCGGCTGCATTTAACGACACCAAGCAATTTCAATTCGGTGAATTTAGTACAGGCGCTCTCGCGCACCTCAGGCCAGATGCGCTATGGGATACCGTTGATCAATCAGCCCAAGATACTATAATTTTACCGCTCGCGAATGGTTCAATTCCTGCCATTCTTGCAGCTTATGCAGCAATACCAGCAGATTTGGCTGATCGTGTTCCTCTATTACCAATTAAATTTTCTCGCTACAAACGCAAACAATACGCGCCTGATTTTCATGAGAGTCAGCTTGATTATTTGCGTCGGCACATTGCAGATGGCAAAGACATTATTATTTTTGATGATGACGTATCATCTGGTGATACCATACATGGTGTTATTAACTACTTAATACGCCACTGTCGTGCTCGACCACAGTGCCTTACTGGCCATGTGGTTCTCCGCCATGGTAGAGCGGATGGTGGCTCGCATACAGTCCTTACGCGGACTGTAGAAGGGCTCATACGCAGCGATCTTTGATCACAGCCTTTTTACTGTGGTGTTGATGATTTCTTCAAGTCGTTTTTTCTCTGTAGAATAGAACTTTGCGAGTACAAAATCAGCAGCATCCATTTTCTCTAAAAGCTCATTTTTAATACCGATGCGGATTCGCTTAAAATCTGCACCAATATGAGTAATGATGCTTTTTAGTCCGTTGCTGCCGGCGCTGCCACCACCATTTTTTTCTTTTACAGTTCCAAATGGTAGATCTAGTTCATCGTGGACTACCGTTATATCACCTAATGGAAGCTTGTAGAATTCTTTTATTGCTTGAATACTCTCACCTGCGAGGTTGTACATAGTTGTTGGGCGCGCGAGGATCACTTTTTTGCCATTAATGAAGCCTTCAGAAATAAATGCTTTGAACTTAGTTTTTTCTTGCCAATCAGGAAGCTCATTTTCTTTACGGTACGCTTCGAGCACCATGAAGCCGGCGTTATGGCGTGTTGCTTCATATTCTTTTCCAATATTGCCGAGGCCAAAAATTAGTTTAATAAACCCGTCATCACTTGCTGGTGGTTCGGACTGTCCTGATACGTCACGGGTCATCTTAAACAAAGAGTTTTCATTATCTTGCCGACGAATAAATAATGCCATGCGGTTTAGTATGGAGCATCTAGTATGCAGTATGCAAGGCTCACTCTTTTGTAATGAATCGTTCGCGTATAGGTTGGACAACCTTTTTAGTCTCAATTTCTAATTAGGCGTATTGGGAGCATACGGAGCGTAGTGCGCTTCGGATATTGCTGGAGAATGTGTCTTTGCAAGCTCTGATAGGTTCGTTTGCAAAGCGTGCAGTGCTAACTTTGTGTCGCCAGTTGGTAGCATCGCCTCGCCCTCTAATGGTGGATGATGAAATACAGTCAGCGTCTCTGGTCGCTTCAAGTCGGGTCCGGTCGTGACTGTCAGTCGCGGATTGTCATAACCGTAATTTGGCAATTCAGCTTCAATGCGGGCCTCGGTAGAGTAACCTGTTTGTCCGCGAAAGGTAAGTTCTGCTGACACTCCCGATTCGCTTTGTAAAAAATGAATTCTTGATTGATCATGGTGAGCAGTGGCGTGAACCTCTTCATAACCTCTAGCGGCCGCAAGCATTTGACTCGCGAGTTTTTTTGCCACACGACGCATTCTTATGTTCACGTAGCCTTCACGAACTGATCCTCTGAACGTACTGGTTTCGTTGCTCATACAATACCTCTATTACATTTGACTATTTATGGATTATTTCACTTTATACGAGTGCTGTCCAGATGATTATGTGATTGAAATATCTGATTTGGCACAACTTACCTAACTTTTATTGTACTGGCAATTTTTGTATATACCAGCTGTCGAAATGCGCCGAGCAGATTTTCGCTATGTGAACGTGAGGCACTTACAAAATCACGTTCATCACTTTCAAACCGAAACATCGCTTCGTCGTACACTTGCTGGTCAGTAAGATCAGGTTCCGGTCCACTCACATACTGTGGATTAGCAGGTTGAGAATGAAGTGCAAGTGCATAAGTACTCAGGGTGCCATGTTGTTGCGCGTGTAAAATCTCTCTCCAACGATCAACGAATCCACCATTGCCCAAGCTGTCAAATAATCTTTCGCGGTGCTCTGGGGTTGTCCCTCTGGGCCCAATTAGTCGTGCATCACCGCGGCGGATTGCATCGAGCATTGGTAGCTCATCAAGCATCAAAATATTTAATAGATTTGAAAATCTATTGTGAGGTCCTGGCCTTCCGATTTTATCGACTGTATATATTTCTCCAGGAACAAGTGCTCTCGTCTCGTGACCGATAGTGGGTGCATCTGAATCGAATACTTTTACCCCCGATCTGCATAGCGCACTTACGGGTTTCGAAGCTAATCTGATTGCTTTAATTTTTCGCAGTTCATATGATCTATTTGCACTACTGTTCAACCAGTCGATTCCGCGTAAATCTGACATATTACTCATAGTGTAGCGCATAAAGGCAAATTTAAAATAGCCTAACTACGTTCCGCATGTGTTGGGGACAAATAAGATACTGGTTATCACGAACAGGCGTAGGCGCTGATTGGTACTGCTCATGTGGATGGGTATTATCCTGTGCAGGAAATACAAGACCGGCATATGCTTGCATAGAAGACGTACGGCCAAGCTCTGTCTGGAGAATGTAGCATTATTCTTTGGATTCTGAGGCGTAAATTATTCTT
>CAZNJH010000043.1:0-6198 GCA_964573355.1 uncultured Candidatus Saccharibacteria bacterium
TTCCCTCAACACACCTCAATGGTTTCTTAATTGGCCAGCACGGTGAAACACTCCGTGCGCTTCAGGCATTGGTGAGCACTATGCTTAAGAACGCAGAGAGCTCCCTGACTCGAGTAAATATCGACATTGCTGATTATAAGCAACATCGTGCAGAAAAAATCCTCGAGCAGCTTGAAGGCTGGGTGAAAAAAGTGAGAGAAGACGGCCAGCCGCTGCATCTTAACCCTATGAACGCAGCAGATCGCCGTACGGTACATCGTGGCCTTGAAGCATATAGTGATGTCACCAGCCACTCCGAAGGCGAAGCACGTGATCGACACATAGTATTAGTTGTATCTGAATAGTGAGTTGATATCCTGGTCAATTAAGGGAAGGGTTATTTTTCAGGTGACTTTAAATGGCTTTTTGCCTACTTTTATCACCAGAATTTATTAACGTCTACGAGTTAGCGCTTTTTTGTAGACTTCGAGGGTTTGTTCGGCCATTCGTTTCCAGGAGTATTTCTTTACTTGCTGGTGGCCTTTTTCGATAAGTTCGTTTCGGAGCTTGTCGTTGGTAATTACCTCGTTAATTTTTTCGGCCATGTCAGTAACATCGAGTGGGTCAAAGTAGTGGACAGCATCACCGTTTACTTCCGGCAGGCAGGTTGCGTTGCTGCTGGCAACTGGTGCACCATGGATCATCGCCTCTAGGCTTGGTAGGCCAAAGCCTTCGGAGAGGGAAGGGAAGCAGTAACAAGCAGTGTTTTCGTACAACCATCTCAGTTGACCTTCGCTCACATAACCTGTAGCAACGACGCCATGAATAGCTTGAGACTGTGCGTACGCAAGGTGACGCTCCATGAGGTGGTCTTTTTTACCAACCAGTACTAACTTGAGGTCCGGATGTTGCTCTTTTAGTATGGCAAAGGCATCGATGAGTCGTTCCAGGTTTTTGTGCGGTAGTGAGCGGCCAACATACATCAGAAATTGTTTGTTTTTGATTAGCTTAAATTCTTCGCTCTTTGCCGTAATTTTATCTGCAGATTCTAACGTTGCGGTAATCTTGTTAGGGTTAGATTTTAAAAAGTGAACCGCATCGTTTTTAACGAATTCCGTTGGCGTTACGAGCTGTTTTGATTTAATTGAAGCTACGAAATTTACTAATAAATACACCAGTTGTTTAAATTTGAAGACGACGTAGTTCTTAGAAGGGTTATAGAACCTGAGTGTCGTGAAGTCTTGCAAGGTAGTAACAACTGGCCGGTGGTAAAGTATTGGTTGTTGCACAAGCGTAAAATGAATAAGGTCAGCTTTCAAATTGCGAACAAATCGCAAAAATTGCAGCTGCTCCGCAAATGTAAACTCTTTAAAATCTGCAATAACTTTTGAAAAGTTTTTAGCTTGTGGTCGGTAGGTATTAAAATCAGCAGCTCGTAACATAATCACATATTCACGATCTGAATTTGCATCAATCTTTTCAAGATACTCAATCAACTTACGGATATACCTCCCGGTACTGGTCGGATATTCACGCGCATCAATGACAATCTTCATAATGGCTCTAGTATAAAGCAAATCTGTTAAAATGAACTCACAAAGATAAATAATCGGAGGGATATTAAGAGTGGCCAGGAGAGCATTTATTACAGGAACTGCAGGTCAAGATGGAGGCCACTTAACTAAGCTACTTCACGAAAAGGGTTACGAAGTTTATGGAACAATTCGTGGCCAGATTGAAGCAAGTCACCCCAGGTTCAAGGCGCTTCAGGCTGAGTTTCCATTTTTAAATATCGTTCCTGTCGACATACTGGATCTTTCTGCACTAACTCGTGTACTACAAGAAATTAAACCTCACGAAGCATACAACCTCGCAGCAATTAGCCATGTTGGGTATTCATTCAAGAACCCGCTACTTACAGCCGACCTTACCGGCAAAGCGGTGTTAAATATGCTTGAAGCAATTCGTCTGGCTGGTTTAGAAAAGACTACAAAATTTTACCAAGCTTCAACGTCGGAAATGTTTGGCGGTCTCGATTATAATCGCCCAGAAAAAGGTTATACGGAATCATCTACGTTCCATCCGCGGAGTCCATATGGTGTAGCCAAGCTTTACGGTTACTGGATTACTAAAAACTATCGTGAAAACTATGACATGTTTGCGGTGAGCGGCATCCTTTTTAATCATGAGGGCGAGCGACGCGGGCCTGAGTTTGTAACTCGTAAGGTGAGCCAGGCGGTAGCACGGATTAAGCTTGGTAAACAAGATGTGCTGGAGCTTGGTAATTTGGATGCTAAGCGTGACTGGGGTTATGCTGGTGATTACGTAGAAGGAATGTGGCGAATTTTGCAGCAGGATAAGCCAGATGATTATGTGCTCGCAACCGGTGAAACTCATTCAATTCGTGAATTCTGTGAACTTGCATTTAAAGAAGTGGGCATAGAGATTGGGTGGAAGGGCGACGGAATTGATGAACTTGGTATTGACACAGGCTCGGGGAAGGCCCTCATTAAAATTAACCCAGACTTCTTCCGACCCTCTGAAGTCGACTTACTCCTTGGTGATCCTTCGCGTGCAGAAGCTGAGCTTGGCTGGAAGCGCACAATTGACTTCCCCGGATTGGTTAAGATCATGGTTGAACACGACCTAAAAGTGGAAGCATAAACTTTATTCTGCCAGAATATCCCTGAGAGTTTGCTCGAGGGATATCTCTGGCTCCCAGCCTGTATCTTCTCGAATTCTCGAAGCGTCACCGTAAATATCAACAGGGTCTGTTGGTCTAATTTTGGTTTGATCAACGGTTGTTTCTACGGTTTCTTTGCCCATGAGGTGTTTTATTATATTAACAAGCTCTTCCCCGGATTTACTAACACCTGAACAGGCGTTATATAGGGTGTGGCTCAAGCTAGGCGTGGTTGCAAGTAACCGGTATGCTCGAGCAATATCTCGTACATCCGTGTAGTCACGTTTTGTGGCAATGTTCCCAACAGTAAGCGAGTCTCTATGCTTGAGCTGCTCTATTACATCGGGCACTAAGAAGCCGCCAAGTTGACCTGGTCCAATATGATTAAATGGTCGCACCACAACACAGTCCAGGCCACGATTGCGGTAATAGCTGCACTGGTTTTCAACCAGGACCTTACTTACTGCATATGGAGAACTAAGCTCAATTGAAGAGTCTTCGCCGAGGGGCATGGTCTGCTCAGGGTCGTATACTGCTCCGCTGCTCACAACAACTAAGCGCGGACGATCTTTTTGTCTCAAATAGTATTCGGCCATATGGGTTACCATTGCGCTGTTGATATCAAGATATGGCTGCGGATTATCGAACGATGGCCCAACTGCTGCCAATCCAGCAAGATGTAATACTGCATCAATGTTGTTAATCTCCGGCCAGTCTTGAGTTAGGTCTGCGCAGATATATTCGCTGATGAGATGATCGATCTCATGATCGGCCGCCTTTTCTCTGCCAATACCAACTACCGAAATTTCATTTCTAACGAGCTCACGAGCAAGGTGTTTACCCACAAAACCGTTAACACCCGTAACTACAATTCGTCCAGATATCACAAGGGAGGTTTCTCTGCTCATTATTTGATATAATAACCTATAATGAACACGAAAATCCAACGTCTCAAAGCGAAATACCGCTATTCCATTATTCTACTGAGGCAGCTAGTAATTACAGATTTTAAGTTGCGTTACCAAAATTCTGTGCTCGGCTATTTATGGTCACTTTTAAAGCCGTTTTCGCTGTTCTTAATAATGTATGTAGTATTTGTTAAGATTCTGCCCGCTGGAGGTGACATTCCGCACTTCGGCGTATATCTACTTCTGGGAATAGTTTTATGGAGTTACTTTACAGAAGTAACTAACGGCAGTATCGGCGCAATAGTTGGTCGTGGCGATTTAATGCGCAAGGTGAACTTTCCGCGTTATGTAGTAATTCTTTCTGGCTCACTGTCTGCGTTTATAAACCTCACTATTAACTTGATTGTGGTGTTTATATTCATGATAATTAACCAAGTTGATGTCAGTAAATTCGCGCTTCTTTTGCCTATTGTTATCGCTGAACTGTTTCTGTTTGCCTTGGCGCTCGCATTTTTACTGAGCGCACTATATGTTCGATTCAGAGACATAAATTATATCTGGGAAGTTGCTATGCAGGGTGCTTTTTTTGCGACGCCAATAATGTATGACTTCGGCATCGTTTTCAGTAAAAGTAACCTGGTTGCAAAAATTCTTATTAGTAACCCAGTCGCTCAAATTATCCAGGACGCGCGCTATATGCTAATAACGCCTCAGACACTTACGAGCGGCAAGGTCTTTGGCTCCTCGCTCGGTTACTTAATACCAATCACTATAGCTGTTGTTGTTACAGTTATTGCTACAATCTACTTTAGAAAACGTTCACCATACTTTGCGGAGGAAGTGTAATGGAAGACAATCCTGTAATTTCAGTACAAGGTGTGCATAAAAAATTTCACCTACCGCACGAACGTGCACATACTATCAAGTCTGCATTCACGGGCATTTTAAAAGGTAAAAAAAATCATTCAACCGAGGACCAGCATGCACTTAAAGATATTAACTTTCAGGTTAATGAAGGAGAGTTTTTTGGAATTGTTGGAAGAAACGGTAGTGGTAAAAGCACTCTCTTAAAAATTCTGGCAGGAATCTATCAACCATCTAATGGCTCCGTAAATGTTAAGGGTAGGCTGGTGCCATTTATTGAGCTTGGGGTAGGTTTTAATTCTGAGTTAACTGGTCGCGAAAACGTATACCTGAGTGCCTCACTTATGGGATTCTCAAAAAAAGAGATAGATCGTATGTATAACGATATTGTTGATTTTGCAGAACTAGAAAAGTTCATGGACCAAAAACTTAAGAACTATTCAAGTGGTATGCAGGTTCGTCTAGCCTTTTCTATTGCTACCAGAGCCGAAGGTGACATCCTTTTGGTAGACGAAGTGCTTGCGGTGGGCGATGCTGACTTTCAGCGTAAATGCTTCGATCACTTTAGAAAACTCAAAAAAGAGAAGAGGACCGTAGTGTTTGTGAGCCATGATATGTCATCAGTTCGTGAATATTGTGACAGAGCAGTGCTCATAAAAGACAGCAAACTCGTTCTTATGGGTGACACCGATAAGGTTGCAACTGCTTACACGCGTATGTTTATGGATGGCGATGGTGCTAGCACTGATGATCTACAAAAACGAAAGAAACGGTGGGGCAATAATAAGATTAAGATTGAGAACGCAAAAGTTACGCCTGCATCTACAAAAGAGGACAGCGAGATGTTTACTATCGGCTATGATCTTCGGGCTGCTGAGGATATTGAGCGCCCTGTGGCAGGCTATCTTATTAAAAATGCCTCAGGTACGCAGCTAATGGGAACAAATAACAAGCTTAAGCAGCAACCAATCGACAAAATTGAGAAGGGTTCATCGCTTGCAGTGGAATGGAGGATTCCTAACGTATTTAACGATGGAGAATATTCAATTGATATAGCGGTAAGCGAAGATAACGGAACTACATGCGATTGGTGGGAAGACGCCCTGAGCTTCAGGGTCTACAAAGAAGAGCATGCGGCCTATTTAGTAACGCCCAATGCACAGTTTAGTGCAAAGCCCAAAGAGAAGTAGTTGCGAGTGAGCCTACAGCTCGCTTACTTCATCCCACTTCTCGCCTACTACACTATAGTCGAGCGGTCCAAATAGGCGGGTATGTACTTTCTGATCATGTTTTGAGAGGCCTTTAGGCATTTTTTCTTCTTCGTGTAGGCGGATAACTTCTGATTTTTCAAATCCGCACGACTTCACTGCAAAAGCAATCATATCTGGTGGCAATGGGTGAAGATGTGATGGATCGTAGTAGAACCTCCATGACCCTACCGTTACGTTCTCGGGATTTGGTGTCTCAAACAGGATGAATCCACCAGGCCTCAGCACTCGGTAGCATTCACTAAATATGACCAGGAGTTGGTCAAACGGAATATGCTCAATAAGTTGGAACCCAGTGATTATATCGAGTGTGCCGTTTTTCTGTTCCATGAGATAACTCAGCGCATCCTGTTCTTCAATATCAAAGCCATTCTCTTTTGCACGTTTTACCATCATTGCATTAAGGTCTAAGCCCTTGGCGGTATGGCCTTCATCACGCATAAGTTTTAAGAACTCACCGCGACCACAGCCGATGTCCAGAATGTCTAATTTTGAG
>CAZNJH010000044.1:0-6069 GCA_964573355.1 uncultured Candidatus Saccharibacteria bacterium
ATTTAGAGGAGTTAACCGAGCGATTAGATGATGAGACGGAACCAGTTTATCGCAAACAACTTAAAAACTACGATGAATTTATTCGCTCCCTCATCACCACTAACAAAATACTGACTCGTCACTTTTATGTAGTTGTACCCTACGAAGCTAATAACAAAGCAGATTTCGAACTTATTAAAGAACAACTCAACCTTAAAGTAGATATTGTCTCTAAGGGTATGACAAGGCTTGGTATGCACACTAAACAACTCAGTAGTCTCGAGGTGTTGGATCTTTTCTACAGCTTCTACAACCCGTCTCAGGCAAAGATTCAGCCACTGACCGAACAAGCCTTGCAGTTGATCCACACAGCTTTAGTGGAGAAAGGAGACGAGTCGTGAACCGAGTACTCGAAAAACTACACAACTATCAGAAAGTCCGGGAAGAAAAGCAAAAAGAATTGAACCTTACATTTGGTGAGCAAGATGCCGTCGATGTACTCGGTTATGCGGGACTTGAGGAAAATGCTGATTACCTTTGCATTGACGGCGTATACATCCGTACACTCTATATCTCTGGCTACCCGTTCGTCGCAAATTCTGGCTGGCTGGATAGCTTAATTAACTTCAATCACGATACAGATATTAGTTATCACCTGCATGAAGTGAACGCACTGCACGCACTACCAAAATTGCATCGTAAGATTACCGAGCTAGAGAGTACCAAACGTGCCATGATGCGAGCTGGTAAGATTGTTGGCTCCGAAGTAACTGATCCGCTTGAATCGGCCATCGAGCTGCGAGATAAGATTCAGCGAGGACAGGAGAAACTGTTTCAGATGTCTATCTATGTGGCTATTCGAGCAGACAGCCTGGAGGAACTTAACAAAACAACCAAACTACTTGAGGTAACCATGTCGGCACGACTGTTCTATTCCAAAGTCGCCCGTTACCAACAGCTTGAGGCCTTGCAGTCTATTTTGCCACGAGCTGAAGATCAGCTGGCTCAGAAGCGAAACTTAGATAGTAGCTCAGCTGCTCTGACATTTCCATTTATGAACTCAGAACTAGTACAAGAATCTGGTATTCTCTACGGCGTAAACAAGTCTAATAACTCACTAGTTATTTTAGACCGGTTTAGTCTGCATAATGCCAACTCAATTGTATTTGCTCAATCTGGTTCGGGAAAAAGTTACACCACTAAAGTAGAAATCTTACGCCAGCTCATGCAAGGTACAAAAGTACTCGTCATTGATCCTGAACGTGAGTATAAACGACTAAGCGAAACGGTTGGCGGTACCTACATTAAACTGTCCGCCAAAAGTAAAGAAAAGATTAACCCTTTTGATCTCGCCACGACTTTTCATACCAAAGGAGATCTTGCGGAGCACGTCCAAGACCTCACTGCCGTGATCGATCTCATGGCTGAGGGACTGGATAAACGAGAAAAAGCAGCGGTCGATAAAGCTATTTTAAAAGTCTATAAGAAAGCTAAAAAGGAACAACCTTTACTTGAAGATCTCTATGCGGAGCTGCATAGTCTTGGGCAATTACAACTTTGTGAGCGACTAGAGAAATATATTAGTGGCTCAAGCTCAGAAATTTTCAATTCTCACACCAACATTGAACTGGACAATCGTTTAGTCATTTTTGATATCAAAGATATGCCCGCAAATCTACGGCCGATTATGATGCTGATTATCTCAAGCTTCATCCAAAACCAAGTCAAAGCCAAGCCTGAAAAACGAATGATTGTGATTGATGAAGGCTGGTTACTGCTCCAACATGAACAAAGTGCTCGTTTTATCGCGGGTCTCGTTCGTCGAGCTCGCAAATATTACCTCGGTGTTTCGTTTATTTCGCAGCAAGCGGATGATTTTTTGAAGAGCGATTATGGCAGGGCTATTGCCTCGCAGTCCGCTCTGCGTATTTTAATGCGGCAGGATACCACAACAATTAAAACGGTAGTCTCTGAGTTTAACTTATCTGAATACGAGCAACAGTTCCTCCTTACGTGTGAACGTGGTGATGCTCTGATTATTGCTGATCAGAATCATGTTGCCGTCAAAGTTGTGGCAAGCGATAAAGAACATCCACTTATTACCACAGATCCAACGGAGCTGTACGCATGAATGCAGGCTTGCTCGCACTTGGTGTAGTGACGGGCGGGAGTCTTAAGAAGCAGGTGGTACTGGTGCTCGCCACAATGGTGATCATTGTTGCCTTACCGTTTGCGGCTGTTTTTGCTATGGGTGAAGGCGTCGTTACCTTTCTGTCTGGTGTACCAAGTCTCGCGGCTGCTGAGTCGCAGGGATTCTACACCGGTGGTCCCGTAGCTGGCGATACGTATGAATGGGGTAACTGTACGTATTGGGTGTTTGCTATGCGACTCCAAGCAGGTTATCCAATACCGACCAGCTGGGGTAACGCTAATACCTGGGATAACAGGGCAATCCGTGATGGCTACAGTGTTGATCATATCCCCGAAGTTGGTGCAGTCTTTCAAACTGATAATGGTCAGTGGGGCCACGTCGCGTATGTCGCCAGCGTTAACAACCAGTCTGGTGAGTGGACAATTTCTGAGATGAACTTCATCGGACTTAACATCCTCAGTCGGCGGACATTCTCGGCAGAAGCTGCTTCGTCGTACACCTTCATTCATGGTAAAAAAGGAGCTGCTTCGTGGAGTCCACAGCCTATCTCGCTTCCGTAGTGCATTATCTGAAGGCTGCACTCGTTGTGGCTGGAGCAGTACTTCTTCTTTACTTGTTTGTGCGACTTATCGGCGTACTACTTAATCGACGGCATCTCCAAACCAGAAATTTAGTCTGGCTTGAATTAACACCGCCTGCTTCACTTAATAAAACCCCAGAGTCCACTATGCAGTTATTCTCGGTAATCCATGGCTTACGTGCTGCTCGTACGTTTAAAGAACGATTACTTGGCAGGACACCGGCTCTGAGTTTTGAAATTGTCTCAACAAAACACAGTGGGATCCGTTATTTAATCCAGGTGGAGCAAAGACAATCAGACAATGTACAAAAAGCCATCTCCGCCTACATACCTCATGCTAAGGTAAAAGCCATAAACTACATGCCTAGCGAGATAACAAGTACCATCGAGTTTAAGCAGGAAAATCATTATGTACTGCCTCTGACACTTACGAAAGCATTTGAGCAACACGACCCACTCTCTTATGTCACTGCCGCTATGACTAAACTTGATGATAATGAGCAGCTTGCCATACAGCTCATTGTTCAGCCTGTAAAGCTACGTGAGGCAACGCGGCTTTCTCGCCGTATTCTTGGTAATGAGGATATTCTGCGCCAGGTCTCCCGAGGAAAAGTGCCCGTAAGTAAACTCGGTGAACTCCTTGGTGGTACTATGCTTGGTGTAACGGACACCATAGGAGAAGTCTACAGTGGTGCAACTTCAACTCACTACCGAGATAAATCAGCTAAAGACGCGGCTTTTCAGTCTCAGGTTCAGAAACGACAACGTCCAGCTAGAACACTTAGTGCATTCGAGCTTGAACTCATGGAATCCATGCACCAAAAGCTTACCCAGCCACTCTTTCAAGTAAACTTACGACTACTTGCCTCAAGTAGCCAAGCAACAAGGCAGCTTGCCGCTCTACGTTCGGCTCTCGATGGTTACTCGGTGCCACCATATCAGTCGCTACGAGTAAAACTACGACTACCATTTGTTACGGGGTATCGTCGAAAGCTGGCTGCTAAACGTCTCCCAAGCCTGTTTAAAAAGCGATCACTCATTTTATCAGCCGCTGAATTAGCTAGCCTCTACCACTTCCCATCAAGCACTGTGAGCAAGACAGATAATCTTATTACCTCACTCAGTCGCACACTGCCGGCCCCAGTATCTTTAAAGCAAAATAACGTATCCGATGTTATCTTAGGTGAAAACATTCACCATGAAGTAAATACGCCAATTGGTCTTACAGAAGCTGAGCGTGAACGACACGTCTATATTCTTGGTGGGACGGGTAATGGAAAGACTACTATGATGCAGTACGCTACTGTGCAAGATATGAAACAAGGCAAAGGCATCGCTGTTATTGACCCACATGGTGATATGGCAGAGACACTGCTTCGCCATGTACCGCCAGACAGGGTAAATGATGTTATTTACTTTAATCCTGATGACCTCGAATATCCTATAGGGCTTAATCTACTAGAACTAACCCCAGGTATAGAAGGTAACGAGCTATTAAGAGAAAAAGATATTATTACTGAGTCAGTTATCTCTGTCTTTCGTAAAATATTCTCTGAAGAAGATACTGGAGGGCACCGCATTGAGTATGTACTGAGAAATACGATCCAGACTGCTTTAACTATAAAAGATGCGACACTATTTACGGTATTTGATTTACTCAACGATACTAAATATCGCAACACAGTTACCAAAACGCTACAAGACAAAAACCTGGTTAACTTTTGGAAGAATGAACTTGGCAAAGCTGGCGACATGCAGAAAGTTAAGATGGCGGCAGGTATCACTGCTAAGATTGGTCGCTTTCTCTTCTCCGCCTCGGCCAAACAAATCCTCGAACAACCAAAATCAACAATCGACTTCGATGACATTATAAATTCCGGCAAGATATTAATTTGTAACTTTTCAAAAGGACTTCTTGGTGAAGATACTTCAGAACTGTTTGGCATAACAGTACTGGCTAAACTCCAGCTTGCAAGTTTACGTCGAGCTCGTATCTCCCAAAACGAACGACGACACTTCTATCTCTACGTTGATGAGTTTCAAAACTTTGCTACTACCTCGTTCGTGCAAATGCTATCTGAATCGAGAAAATATAAGATGTTTATGGTGATGGCTGAACAATCTACCTCACAGCAAAAAGACCAACAGATGGTCAGTATTATTCTTGCTAACGTAGGAACGGTCATTAGTTTTAGAACGGGCAATCCACGAGATGAACAGTTATTGCTACCATTGTTTGCACCCTATATAGAGCCGGGAGAGATAAGTAACCTACCAGCCTTTAACTTTTACGCTAAACTATCCGCTGTCCAGGCACAGGAGCCGCTCTCTGGGCAGACACTCCTCTTAGGTGATGATGGTAGCAACAAAGTAAGATTAGCAGCTATAAAACACTCACGAGCAGCATTTGCGAAGAGACAAGAGACTGTAATTGAAGAAACAAAGCCTGCAACTCTTCCTAACAATGAACCCTTGATCGATGAGCTCTAATTGTTCTTTTCTAGTTTCTTGTACTCTTTTAAGAAGTCGTCGTATTTGAAATCCTTTACTTTCTCGGCTTGGAAAGCAAAACGCTGCATAAATTTCAAGAATCCAATTGCGTACTCACGGTTGGCGTTCTCCGGATCGTTTAATTTAAGATAGTTTAGAGTTTTCTCAATCGTCTTTTCGTCTTCGTATAGATGACGATCTTGAAATGTGGCTGAATCACTCATGTTAACTCGCTTTCGTAATGTGTTTGTTAAGGCCAATGAAACGTATCAAGACCTCAGCTTCGGTGGCCGATACTGTCCTCCTCATTATCTCACAACTATCGTAATAGGACAGGATATTGAGACTGCCTTCGTAAAATACCTCTCGATCAATGATTGCTATTTTTCGGTGATGTTTGACCGTAAATAGCACGGTAATACCGAGTTCTTGTAGTGATGCGACGGCAGCGGTAGCTTGGAACCTATATTCCTCATCATGTTCGTCTGGGTTGCGTGTATTGATAACCACGTCTACCCCATGTCGTTGGAGCTTCGCAATGACAGGGATTAGGCCCTCTACCCTCTTGATCCGGATGAACGGGCTTTCAATAAGGAGGCTTGTTTTTGCCTTTTTGATATCACGTAAGAACTGTCTGTCAAACGTGTCCTGATTGTACAGGTTTGGTGCCGATGAATTAAAGCTCAACACTCTTTTCCTCCAAATCCGGCAAGTAAACCTTACCGTCTTTAATAATCATCCCGAGTTCTTTAAAGTGGTCTCGGAGCCTAAAGAGATCGTCGAAAAGGTGTTCTAAATTAATATGCGTGAGCTCACCATACGTGGATTTTAAAGACGTTCGTATAAGAAAGAGCTCGTTTACATCTGG
>CAZNJH010000045.1:0-5935 GCA_964573355.1 uncultured Candidatus Saccharibacteria bacterium
AAACTTACGTTTTTTAGTTTCATGAATTGAACCCTCCTTAGTTGTTCTAGATACTAGATATACTGCAAAAATATAAAAATTACAACTCTTGTGCTTCTGCTTATCTGGGTCGACAGAGCTGACATTGCGGTTAATTATAAAGCAGTTATACTTATACATGGAGGACCATTTGTGTCACTCCATTAAGCCGGGTTATATGCCCGGTTTATTGTTTTTATATGTATTGTAACGATATGCGTGGGGGTGCTTTGCGGCTCTTTATATCATGCGCAGTTTGAGCAGTAGCCAGTGATTTCTAGGTCGTGTCGGAGGGGGCGAAAGCCATTGTTTGCAGCAGTTTGTTCGATTGCATACTCGATTTCTGGTGTATGAACGTCAATCACTGAACTACATCTGAGGCAGGTGAGGTGGTGGTGATGCTCTTGAAAGCTGTCGCCGAGTTCGATGCGGTATTTAAATCCCGTCGATACCTTTTTTGCAATGTTAAGATCCACAAACAAATCTACTGTACGGTAAATGGTTGCACGGTCCACATGGGGGAGAGTCATTATCAGATCGTGCATGGTAGCTGGTTGCGTGGCAAGCAATGCTTTTAAAATTGCAAGTCTTGTTTTCGTGGCACTAAAACCCTGTTGTTTTAAAAGTGTTTTTATTTCTTCTTCCATATGACCTCCTTGAATGTATGAAGACACTTATTGAACATATGCAATTATAATAACAAATTGCGACAGATTTGCAAAAAATGATTACACGCGTAATACTGTAATCGTAAACAGGAAACACATATGGCAAATTATGGGCATATTATTATTTTTTCACTGCTTGGTGGTGTATTTTCACTGACTGGTGGCATTATTTTACTTAGTAAAAAAAGCTGGGCTGAACGGCTGGCTACCTACGCCACCCCTTTTGCTGCCGGTGCGCTTTTGGCGGCGGTGTTTCTTGATCTGCTTTCAGAAGGTGTTGAAAAGGCACTTCCGTATACAGTTTTTCTATCTGCGCTTATCGGTATGATCGTATTCTTTTTTGCAGAACGCTTTCTCCATTGGTTCCATCATCATCACAGCGATGAATCTGCACATACCGATGCCACCGTTGGATTAGTAATTGTCGGTGACACCCTCCATAACGCTCTTGACGGGGTTGCAATTGCGGCAAGTTTTTTGATAAGTGTCCCAACTGGTATTATTACAACTATTGCCGTAGCCGCTCATGAGATTCCGCAAGAAATCGGTGATTTTGGATTACTTTTAAAGAAAGGTTTGTCTCGTAAAAAAGTTATACTGGTGAATGTGCTTAGTGCGCTTGCAACACTCGTGCTAGCACTTATAACATTCTGGCTTGGCAGCGAGACGAATCTGCCAATTGGAGTGTTGCTTGGTTTGAGCGCTGGCTTTTTACTCTATATTGCTGCGAGCGATATTATTCCAAGTATTCACGACGAGGTGCCTAAGAATAAATTGTTTGATGTACGCCCCGTTTTGCTCGTACTCGGGGCTGTTGTCGTTGGTGTATCCATTAATCTAGCGCATACCTATATCGAGGCAAACCACACAGACACACATTCACAGAGCAGCAATGAGCATCACCAAGAATAGATCTGTGTCAATGAGAAAAGAGCGTTTAGCTTAGCTACAGCTGAAAGGTAGCCCCGGGTTGCTCGAGCATGTCGATTGCCAAGGCTGCGGTCCAACTGAAGTTTTTAGCTCCTGCAGGTGTACCGTCGAGTGGGCTAAAGTATTCATATGCACCATATTTTTGAACTAACGTTAGTGAAGATTGCCTGATTTCGTGAGCTTCGGCGTTAAACCCATAACGTTCAAGCCCGTCAGCAATCAGCCAGTTTGTGTTGATCCAGGTTGGCCCTTGCCAATAGCGGATAGGTTGAAAGTGTGACGAATGTGTGGGCACCGATGCCAGTGGGTATGGTGTTTTCCAACCACGTGATTTCATGTGTTCTACTAGTGTCGCAGCTCGTTTTTTGCTGATGGTGCCGGCATACAGTGGTAAAAAGGTCATGATGCTAGGCTGGGTGATAAGTTCAAAGGTATTAAAGCTCCGACTAAAATATTCTTGCTGAGCTTCATTCCAGAGAAGCTCCAGCGCGTGTGGTGTTTTTTTCATACGCTCCCACAGCCATCCAGGTATATCGGCGTTAATTTCTGAGGCGATAGTAGTCAGGAGGCTGTTGGCGCGAATTAAAATGGAGTTAAAGGCAAGATCCTCGATACTTAAATGAGCGTGTCGTAAAACAAGCCTCGTTTCATAATGCTTGCGTCGTAGCCGACGCACAATACTGTATAGTCCGAGCGCGTCGATGGTATCGATTCTTTCTTCTGCCGGTAAAAACTTGGTATCGTGACGTAAAACATTAAATACCGTATGAATTTTTAATGCACGTACTACTTTTATCCATAGTGGGAGATCGCTGAGTGCCATTTCTTGCATCCAGGCAGGCGTGTTGTCGAGGCCACATTCCCATGGATGTACCAAGACAGCCAACCCTTCGCCGTGCGGGTCACGTTCACGGTAAATCCATTCATGATAGCGAACTAAATCATCAAATACGCTTTTATACCATTCGAGTCGTTCTTTCTTACGCAGCTTTTCACCAATTCGCACCACTGCTTCGGCGATCATTGGAGGCTGGGTAATACCGCTCGTCTTTATGTGCCGTGGCGCCTGTTTTGAAACTTGTGAATGCCAGATGTCATCATTGTAGTATCTGTCGGTGCCGTAAATTATATTCGGAAGCATACCGTTCTTCCACTGGCCACGAAACAGATTTTTAATCTCTCGTTTCGCTCGGTTGATATTATAGTGGCGTAATCCGATTGCAATAAAACAGCTATCCCATAGCCATTGGTGTGGATAGAGGTGAGGTGCTGGTCGAGTCCAGCCATTGACACGGTTTTGTTCTAAAACCGCCACACAAGACTCAAATAATTTTTGTTGCCCATCCATAATGTTACGTACCAGTATAACGAAATAAGGCGCTAAACATAAGCGCTCCGTTTCATCAGAGTGTCGTGTAGCGGGGCGTCTTGTTACCGATAATTCGTGAATTCAAGTGGAAAATCGAAGTCAGTTTCTTTAAGTAACTGTATGACACCCTGAAGTTCATCACGTTTAGCTGATGAAACGCGAATTTCTTCACCTTGCACCTGCGGTTTTACTTTCGGATATGCATCGCGGATTAATTTTGTAACTTGTTTAGATTTTTCTTGATCTAAGCCTTTCTTAAAACCAAGTTCCCATGTGGTTTTAAGATTTGATGTGACCGGTTCTTTGCTCGTGTCAAGCAATTTCTGACTTACCCCACATCCTGCAAGTTTCTTTCGTAAAATATCAATAATGCTATCGAGGTGGAACTGATTATCACCAGTTATTTTAACGCCAGCTTTGTTGTCGATAAATTCGAGTGCCGCTGCGGTACCTTTAAAATCATAGCGACTGCTGATTTCACGTTGTGCTTGCTCAACTGCGTTGGTAACTTTTGCGATATCGTAATCTGAAACAATGTCGAATGAACTATCTTTTGCCATGTGTACCAGTATATCACTTGCATGAAGTTTAAGTATTTGCTTAAATATTAAGTACGAACATAAAAGGAGTAACAATGAAGCTATTAGTAATACTTTCGAGTGTAAGACAGGGCAGAAATGGTGAAAAGGTTGCCAACTGGTTTATGGATCAAGTCAAAGCTGACGGACGTTTTGAGCCAGAGCTGGTTGATCTAAAAACCCTGGGACTTTCGTATGAGCTATCAGAAACGGTACCTTCGGCAGTGCAGAACAGTGATTATGAAGACGCCGCTACAAAAGCATGGGCTAAAAAGGTTCGTGAAGCTGATGCAGTTGCATTTGTGACACCGGAATACAATCATGGCTACCCAGCCAGCCTTAAGAACGCGGTTGATCATTTGTATGCCGAGTGGAATGACAAGCCTGCCGCATTCATTGGCTACGGCTCCGCTGGGGCCACATATGCTCACGCGGCCTTCTTGTTAGTGGCGCAGTGGGTGAAATTGAATATGATAAATGCAAGAGTGGGAATTCCAGAAATCTGGGCGGCTTTTGATGAAGGCGGCGCACTGCTCCATGATGATTATCACTCGTATGAAGCAAAAACTGTGCTGACTGGTCTTGCCTCAAAACTTGGTGCTTAGCCGCTCGGACCGTTATGGTGCCGGGTACGGTTTGCCGCGAACTGTGAGCGTAGTGCCCGGCTGCCATATGCTATTTTGGTGAATTACCCCTTTGAGTAATGGGCTATCAGTAATACCACTGGCAGAAAACGCCACACTCTCTGGACTGTCGCCAATGAGATCTCGTAGCGTCAAAACTAAGCCGCGTTTTCCCATAGCATCAATTACTGCAACCTCTTCGGGGTTTGTTCCGTCAGGATCTGGATCCCACATTGCTTGCATATTCCCACCAAGTCCTGCGACTGCCGCGGCGGTCAACACAGTTTCTGGAGCCCCGCCCGAACCGTAGAGCATGTCGACTTCGTTGGTTTGTGTGCATGCTTGCAGAGCGGGTAACACGTCGCCGCTATCAAGCAAAATAGCACGCGCACCAATAAGTCGTATTAATTCAATAATAGGTGCATTACGAGGCCGGTCGAGTACGGCGATTCTGAGATCACTTCGCCGCTTCTTTAAGGCTGCTGCAACTTCGGCCATCACCTCGCGTGGGTCGTTGACGATCGACATGTAGCTGCCAAGCTGCATGTGAGCCGCAGCTTGTGGGCCAACCACAAACTTCCGCATATATCTGACGTTTGACCATTCTGGGAATGTTCCGTAAGGTGCCAAGGCTGCGAGTACCATGCCGCCGACGCGACCAGCTGCTACTCGGGAGGTTCCTTCTACTGGGTCGGCTGTGAGGTCGTACAATGGGCCTTCGTTATCTCCTAAAATTGCTCCGTGTGGTAGGTGGGGCGCATTGTCTTTTACACCTTCACTCATTGCAATGTGATAGCGCGTATGCTGACTGTTCGAGAACGTAGTAATCAGTGAAACTACCGCTGCTTGATCGGCGGCAATGTGATTACGTTTTCCAATCCATGGTCCGACCGCAAGCGCTGCCGTCTCGGTTGCTGTACGTAGTTCAAGGAGTGTATCGTCTGAAATTTGCGGCTGTGTCTCTGGTATTGTGTGCGACATGTATTCCTTTCTAAGTTTTCGTTAGATCATAATATAAAAGCAAATGTTCGCTTGCTTGATAAAATAGTGATAAAATAATAACGAAAGTTATGATGCAACTGTTAAAATTCGATTTTTCACCCTCATTTTGTGAAAATACCACAACCCAATGCGAGCTGCTCCTAAAAAATGCAACGTCCTTTAACCTTGTAGCATTTTCGGGCATTGGGATCACCTTTTTTGTGAAACACATCCAACACAGATCACCGGCCAGATTTATTAACGTAAATCCGTATGAAATGCCGCACATAACTCGCTCGGCTGTGTATGAGCAACTATCGGAGAAGCTCGGTGTCAAAAATAAGGGTGATCTTGATGCTATGCGGTTAGCATTAAATAAGGCACTGAAGTATGAAGAAAAAATCGTGTTACTCTTTCACCGGTTTGATCGTATTCGAAATGTAGTAGATGCACAGTTTTATGAAAATATTCGTTATCTTAGGGATGTCGATCCAGCGCGAGTCATAATAATTTTTGTCACAACAGAGCCACTTGTCGAGACAATACCCAGGGCAGATGGCTCACTCATGAGCTTGATCAACCGGGTCGTGTATTTCTCGGGTTACGGGGATCAGGATATGCAAGAAATTTTAACTCACGAAGGAAGTCGGAGCGCAACTAATGCCGAACTCCGGTTAGCGGGGGGTCACCATTTGTTGCTCCAAGTTGTGATGGGCTGCCAAAATATAGCGAATGCACTTTCTGATCCAATGGTAGAGCTGCTTATAC
>CAZNJH010000046.1:0-5900 GCA_964573355.1 uncultured Candidatus Saccharibacteria bacterium
AGGATGGCTGCAGTCTCGTTGACGCATAATCTGGGGACCGCACTATGAGTAAGGTGCTCGGTAAAGATTTTTCAGCATTGATACCAGATGATATGCTTTCCGAAGCACTAGCGGTTGGTTCTTCAGCTGACAACATTGAACACATCCCAATTGCCAAAATTACGCCTGACCCGCAGCAGCCACGGAAGCACTTTGATCCTGAACTGCTCAAAGAAATGGCCCGTTCGATTGAACAACACGGTATTATTCAGCCGTTGATCGTGGCACAAAATGGTAGCTCATACATTATCATTGCCGGCGAACGTCGATATCGGGCGGCGGAAATGATTGGCCTTAAAGATGTACCAGCAATTATTAGATCGTTTGGTGACCAAGAGAAGTTAGAGATTAGTCTTATTGAAAATATCCAACGGAAAGATTTAGCGAAACTTGAATTAGCTGCAGCATACTTAAAATTGCATGATCAATTTAATCTTGAATATAAAGAAATTGGTCGTCGCGTTGGGCGGAGTGAATCGGCTGTAGTCAATATTATGCGCTTGCTTCGTTTGCCACAAAAAGCAAAAGAAGCCCTGAACCAGAATATTATTACCGAGGGGCATGCTCGCCAGATTGTAGCTCTTAAAGATGAGTCTGAGCAACTCGTCCTGTTGGAGCTTATTGTTAAGCACCGCTGGACAGTCCGCCAGGCTGAACAATACGTTGTCGGCCACAAAAAGAAATCGGAAACAGGTTTAGAAAAAACTAAAGAGGGCGTACGGTTAACTAAGGTCGAAACCAAAGAAACCAAACAGCTCGCCAGGCGACTTAAAACTACTGTAAGCGTCAAGCATATGGCAAAAGGTGGTCGTTTAATTATTGATTTCAAAGACGAAGATCACCTGAATACACTTATCAAAGATCTCTTATAAATCATACAAATAAATTGAAGGTATAAGTTGCTAGCAGTTATTTTATACCTTAAGACCAAGTGCAACTATTTGAATCTGATAGCGCTAATCTAGCCAGAGTTAGATAGCGGTTAGAATAATCGCGTGCTATCAAGTGGCCATACTCGAACCTGCAAGGTGCCAATAATGAGTTTCTCCGGAACGGTGCCAAGCTCATTGCGTGAATCAAGCGAATTGCTACCCTCGCGGTTGTCACCGCTCACAAAAATATGGTTGTCTGGTACGGTTACGTCTGTTTCTCCGCTTGTTCGGGGTAGATCTTTGCCGTAATCGGCATCATCGGGGTTAAACCCATTTGGATTCTGGGCGTTATACACTGTGACTGAGCCATCTTTAACCACCACACGTTCGCCGGGTAATCCGATAACCCGTTTAATAAGTTGTAGGTCTGAGCGCTGTGGGTCAATAAATACTATAATGTCTCCACGCTTAGGCATATAATCTTTACCGGTCAGCTTGGATCCAGTTTTGCCAATCTTTGAAATAATCAAACGGTCGCCGTCATGAAGCGTAGGGAACATACTACTGCCAAACACTTTATAACTTTGAAAAAGAAACAGGTTGATAACTTGAACAAGCACAAACGCAGCAATTAATGTTGCGGCAAAAGAAAACAGGCCACCTTCTTTTTTTGGTTTTTGCAGATTCTGCTCAGTGTTAGTGGGGTTGTTTGGTTGAGCGGGAACTTGTGGTTGTAAACCCAGATCAGAAGTTTGCATAACTGGAGGAGTACCAACAGCCGCTTGCTGAGTGGCGGCTGTAGTTATAGGTTCTTGTGGAGTGGAAGAGGGCTGACTCTGATTAGTCGACGATAGCTCATTACCAGGGTTGTGGGGCGAGTCGTTGTGAGGTTGGGTGGGTTCATCTTGCATATGGCTAAAGTATAGCAGCTGTGCACACGGTATGAAACATTTTTGTCTGAGTAAAGGGTTTACCGCATAAGCTAATATGGTTATACTAAACTAAAGTAATTTATGAAAAAACAACGTAGACCAAGTAATGCGATAGATGGTTTTGTCCCAAGAAACCGTACGACACGGAGACGAGCTTCGTTAGATCAAAGCCAAGTTCGTGCGCGGCACACCACGGATTCTCATACACGCAGCCAGAGAGCAACGCAGCCACTTGTCATAAAAGAAGAAGACGGGTGGGTGAATCACGACCCCGATACGCTTGAAATTGATGAGGTTGATCTGCAGTCAAGCACAGGCATTTTAAGTCGCGAGGACCGAAGGCTGGGGCCACAAACACATCCTCGATTTTGGGAGGTTTTTAAAAAACGACGTATCAAAAATGGCAAGCCTGAGCCTTCTCTTCGTAAAAAGATCGTACGGCGAACCATTCTAGTTATTGTGCTGATTGGCGTGTTGGTTGGTGGCTTCTTGGGCTGGAAAGTTATAAAAAATGCAACGAAAGTATTCAATGGTAATATTCTTGGGATCCTCGATACAACCAAGTTAAAGGGCGAAGATGAAGGCAGGGTTAACATCTTGCTCACGGGTACCTCAGAAGATGATCCGGGGCACGATGGAGCAAAGCTAACCGATTCTATTATGATAGTCAGTCTTGATACTAAAAATAACAATGCCTTCATGCTCAGTATTCCCCGTGATTTGTGGGTGAATTATCAAACTCGCAACTGCTCGGTTGGGTATCAGGGTAAAATAAATGCAGCCTACACCTGTGGCGAACAGATTGATTTTAACCAAGACGGATACCCCACTGGTGGCGTCGGTTTATTAGAAAAGATTATTGAAGATAGTTTTGGGTTAAAATTACACTACTATGCCAAAATCAATTACACGGCATTCCAAGACGCCGTAAATGCAGTCAATGGTATTGATATTAATCTTCAGACCGACAGCCCGAATGGTATTTTAGATCGGATTTTTGACTGGGAGTGCAAGTACCGCTGTTACAAAGTAAAATATCCAAATGGCCCACTTCATCTAAATGGTGAACAAGCGCTTGATTTAGCTCGTGCCCGGGGTGACTTTACCGGCTATCCTACCTATGGAACGGGTAATGATTTTGGTCGAACTGAACGTCAGCGGCAAATGCTTATAGCTCTGAAGGATAAGGCACTAAGTATTGGCATACTTTCGAACCCAGCTAAGCTCAGTAGTTTGCTTGATGCTGCCGGTAATAATGTGTTAACTGATTTTAAAATTAGTGAACTTCGTCGCCTATACGAAGTCGGTAAAAAAATAGACAGCAAAAACATCACATCTATTGGTTTAACAGATGACGGTGTAGAGCTTGTTCAAACTTTTACCTCTGCAGATGGGCAGAGTGCAGTGCGGCCGGTTGCCGGAGTTGCTAATTTTACTCAGATTCAAAATTATTTAAAGAAGTTAACAAGCAATGATCCTGTGGTGCGTGAAGGTGCAAGTGTGGTGGTATTAAATGCGAGCGGAACGGTTGGGCTGGCACAAACCCAAGCCGATACATTGACCGAAAAAGGTATTACGGTACAGGCTGTGGGTAATGCAGCGGCCAGGGAGGTGTCGGTGATTATTGCAAAATCAGCTGGCAAAACAGGTACAAAAAAATATCTCGAGAAACAGTTTGGAGTTACTGCTATAACAAACTCTGACAGCATTCCTGAGGCTGCAAACTATGGTGCTGATTTTATTGTTGTAATCGGTAAAAGCACACAGTCTCCGATCAGAGACAATTAACACAGTCATTATTTTATCTGTTACATATTAAAAACGCTGTTAAAACTGTTATAATAAGAAAGAATTATGTTGCAGGCAAAGAAACGATTTTGGGGTAAAAAGCCAGGTTTTGATTTTGGTGACGTACTCCATATTGGGGTTAATGTTCTATTTGTTGCAACCATTTATGCAATGATTGCTTATTGGGAACTGGTTTTACTCGCTGCAATTTTAGTAATCCTCAGTAAATGGCGTGTTTTTGCAGTGCAGCCACGATTTTGGTTGCCGAATATCCGGGCAAACCTTGTTGATCTTATCGTCGGCGTCAGCACGGTTATTATGATATTTCAGGCACCTCATGCCTGGCTTGCTGTCATGTGGTCTTTTTTATACCTTCTCTGGTTGCTTTTCTTGAAACCACAGTCTGGTGAAGTACTCGTTGGGCTTCAGGCGTTCTGGGCACAACTCCTTGGCTTGCTTGCTGTTTTTATTGTTCCAACATTTGTAAAGCACCCGCTACTCATCTGTGCGTTAGTGTGGCTTATTGCTTGGTCTGCTGCGCGACATTTTTTCACCAACTATGAAGAACCACATTATCGCACACTTGGTCTCGCGTGGGGATTTTTGTCGAGTGTGTTTGCCTGGCTTGCGTTGCATTGGTTGCAGTATTACGTAGTATTTAATACCAAGTTAGCATTGGTTGTATTCGTAATTTCTATTGTTTCGGGCAGTTTGTGTAGTGTATACCATGCATACAAAAAAGAGGTATTGCACCGTGGGGTGTTGCTTGAAAATGGTTTGTTTGCAGCAGCACTGTTGATGGTAATTTTCCTCACTGCGCATTGGTCTGCTCAACTGTAGTATCAGCTTTTTCTCAGCTTTTTGTTCCATACTAACATAGTAAAAAGGGGTGTATATGAAAGAAGAAGATCAGTCGGTTTTATCGGTGAGTACACCTTCACCACGCTTGAATTCGGTGCAAGTGCAGCCACGGCAGGTACGTTTGAAAACCGCGATTTGGTGGACTATTTTAGCCGGGATATTGGTGATCTTGCTGACTGCGGGCGGAATGTCAGCTGCATTTTTAATAGGTAAAAATATGAGACCACAAGATATCGAAGCAAAACGGCAAACTGTTGTACAAGAGGGTGATGTGATTGCCGATGTTGCTCAACGGGTAGGACCAAGCGTAGTCTCGATTATTACTGAACAGCAGGCAACGCTTCAAAGCAGACTTTATGGAACAAGAACACGAACAAGTCAGGCAGCTGGGACGGGGGTGATAATTGATGCAGGGGGCTACATACTTACTAATAAACATGTCGTTTCCGAAGGAACCAGTGCAGTATCGGTAGTGACCTCGGATGGCACAAAATACTCTAACGTAGAAATTATTGGTCGCGATTCGCTGAATGATCTGGCAATTCTAAAAGTTAACAAACCGAATAACTTTCAGGCTGTTACGCTGGGAGATTCCGAAAAAGTTCGGACGGGCCAAAAAGTAATAGCAATAGGGAATGCGCTTGGTCAATTTCAAAATACCGTAACCTCTGGTATTATCTCCGGTATCGGTCGGCCTGTTGCTGCTTCTGATGAAAATGGGACAGCAAGTGAACAGCTGAGTAATCTTTTTCAAACTGACGCAGCTATCAACTCGGGAAATTCGGGTGGGCCACTGTTGAATTTTAATGGTGAAGTCATTGGGATAAACACAGCGGTGGCAGCTGATGCCGAAAACATTGGTTTTTCAATCCCAATCAATGAAGCAAAAGGCATCATTGAAAGCGTGAAAACAACAGGGAAGCTAACCCGTCCGTTTGTAGGGGTGCAGTATGTAATGCTTGACGCAGATACGGCAGCTCAGTTGGGCGTTAGTGTTAAAAAAGGTGCTTATATTAGTAAAGATGCTGGTTCCATTGTGAGCGGCAGTCCGGCTGAAAAGGCTGGGCTCAAAGCTGGAGATATTATAGTCGCTATTAATACTGTCCAGTTAAGTGAAACAACCTCACTCGCATCGGCTGTGGGGCGATTCAAAGTTGGTGAAACGGTTTCAGTCACTATTGTTCGTGACAGTAAAGAACAAAAGATAAAGCTTACATTAGTAGCTGCGCCAACTAACTAAGCAACAAATAGCTGCGCTAAGCCTTCTGTTTTTAATAACTTGTAACTCGATTGTTTAGCGAATTCCATTAAGGTTTTGTGCTGACTTGTGAGGCTTTCGGTGATAACGGCTTGGGGTTTATGTGAACTTGCCGCCACATGATCCCAGAGGGATCGATAATGATTAAGG
>CAZNJH010000047.1:0-5778 GCA_964573355.1 uncultured Candidatus Saccharibacteria bacterium
CCAGTGCGCTCCGCCAGTTGGTGAGGATACCTTCAGGCTCTTCGTAGTTACTGTACAAAAACTCTGTTACGACAAGTTCTAATACAGCATCACCAAGAAATTCCAGTCGTTCATTGTGGCCATCGCTACTTTTCTTATGTTCATTCACATAACTTCTGTGGGTGAATGCCATTACTAGTAAATCTGGATCTTTAAAGGTAAATCCAAGCGCCTGTTTGGCAAAATCTTGAAATGGGGTGTGGTCAATTTTCATTATTATTTATAGATTTTTGATTATCGATTATCAAACAACATGGTAATGTACAATCAAGAACCTACATCTCCTTTCTACAGTTTTTGTTGCCGTATTTGCTTACTGGCAAGCAACATGAGTTTTTCAATACCTTCATATTCCACCATGTCGAGCGCCTTGGCAAACGGGAACCAGCCAATACCATTCATCCACTCTTCTTTGGTGAGATCATCGGTATCCCCAAGTGCCTTCACTAAAAAAATGTGCATTGTCATGAGAACCAAGCTATTTTGTCGACGGTACCTAAATTGTGTCTTGCCTAGATGGTTCAGTACCTTCATTTCTTTTAAGCCTGTTTCCTCTTGAATTTCGCGCTCGGCTGTCTGTCGCGGTGTTTCACCAGGTTCAATATGCCCTTTTGCAATTGTCCAGCGATCTTTTGCATCTTGGGTTAACAAAATTTCGACTTCGCCTTGTTTGTTGCGACGGAATACGACACCACCAGCCGTTGTCTCGCGCAAAATATCTTGAATGGCAGGTTTACGCTTAAAATACTTTTTAAATTTATTGAAGGGCTGTGGAGGCTTCATTTCTTCTCCTCTTCAGGATGTGCTTGTCGCCACGCTGAACCGAGTACACCATTTATAAATTTGCTCGAATTTTCAGCTCCAAAACTTTTTGCCAATTCTACCGCTTCATTAATGGTCACTTTTGAGGGAATTTTTGCCTCTGGCATATCGAACAATTCATAGAGCGAAAGTCGTAGTATTGCATGATCAATGCGAGAAATCTGCGTGAGTGGCCATTCGGGAGCCAGCGGTTGTAACTTTTCATCAAGCAACGTAAAGTTTTGAGCCACACCTCGAATGAGTTGTTCAACAAATGTAAGATCTTCAATCGTATCTTTATAGCGCCCAAGATTACGTTCAATAACTTCTTCTATGTCGACAGAGCTATCACCTGAACGTGTTCTAAAATCAAATTCATAGAGCGCCTGAAGTGCAACAATTCTTCCAAGATGTCGGTTCGATGCCATTAAAAGGCCTTCCGCTTTTTAAAAGTGAGCAGTGATGTACGGTTCGTGGTTAACACTTCATGCATCAGCTACTCCTTTCTTGTTAATTTTCCTACCATACAGTGTGCTGAGCAACACCAGACAAGCTCTATGAGTCGGTTTTCTTACCGCTTTCACGCTTTGTTGTATATGCTTTAATTGGGCTCTTACTATTCACAGCTCGAGCCAGCTTAACCACCAAGTGGCTACGTCGCAGGCCAGTTTTTCGTTTACTTGTTTGCTTCTTTGGTTTACCCATCTTAAAAAGTGCTCCTTTATAGGCATTGATTAACGGTATTACCGAATACTATAGCCCATTTTGCCTAGAATCACAACCACCTCTCAGCACAAAATATTGACAGACTGTTATATTAAGTGATATAATTGTAATATATTATGACTAAGGTTATCCAGATTAGCACACGCCCAAACCATGGCCGAAACACTTCTTTCGATCAATGGGACGAGCAGAAGTTAGCACCTAAAACGTTCGGTGATACACGGCCTTTACCCGTTGGATGCTATGCACTCAAAGCAGTAGCTGAACGCACAGATGCGCCAGTTGATTTTTTTCATCCAAATCGGTGGGCGTTTGCTCGGTACCTTAATGAAACAATACATGCAATTGACGAAACCGCAAAAAGAACTGGGAACCTATGCCTTGCATCCGAATTTATCACAATCCAAGATGAAATTCATGATGCGCGAGAACATATTGCAGCGCTCACCACGCTCGCACTTCACGATATGTCAGACACGACGGTAGAAGCATTTGCCCAGACCGCAAGCGAGCTGGGCGTCAACCCAGCCGTCGCTTTGCGTGCCGTTACACAATAACCGATCAGACCACAAAGTTAATCAGTTTACCAGGAATATAAATCGTTTTCAGGATCGTTTTACCTTTTAGGTGATCGGCAACTTTTTGGTCATGCTGTGCTTGGGCGGTAATTGTGGCTTCACCGCTATCAACCGGTAGTTCAAGTGTCGCCCGAACCTTGCCGTTCACTTGTACGACAATCTTGAGCGTATCCGTCTTAAGATAAGCTTCATCATGAACCGGCCAATCTGAAGTATGTACGGATGTCGTCTCGCCTAAGTCCGCCCAAAGTTCTTCGGTAATATGCGGTGCAAACGGTGCAAGTAGCTGCACGAGTGTCTTCAGTGCGACCCGCCAGTTGGTGCGATCTTCAAAACCGCTCGTGGTTTTAATTTTATAGAGCTCATTCGTCATGGCCATCAGAGCGGCAATGGCTGTATTAAAGCCCATTGTATGCAGGTCTTCGGAAACTTTTTTGATAGTCTGATGAGTTATTTTTAATATCTGCGGATTCGGTAACTGGTTTGCTGTCAGCTTAGGTTCATTTTCATGCATCAGAAACTCCTGCTCAATCGTCCAGACGCGTTGCAGAAACTTGAAGCAACCACCCATACCTTCTACGCTCCAGGCAGCCTCTTGATTCCATGGCCCGATAAACAGTTCCATCAAACGAATCGCGTCGGCACCATAGCCTTGGTCGATAATATCGTTAGGTGAAATGACATTACCCCAACTTTTACTCATCTTACGACCATCAGGCGCTAAGATCATACCCTGATTTCGAAGGGCTTTGAAAGGCTCATTAAAATTGATCAAGCCCGCATCAAACATTACCTTCGTCCACATACGCGCATACAGCAAATGCATAACAGCATGTTCCGCACCACCAATGTAGTCATCTACCGGCAACCAGAACTGAGCCTTTTCTTGGCTAAACGGCGCTTCGTTATTATGAGGGTCAGCAAAACGAAGGAAGTACCAGCTTGAACACGCGAAGCCGTCCATGGTATCGGTTTCACGCTCAGCCGGACCACCACACGTTGGACACGTAGTATTAATCCAGTCCGTCGCACCGGCCAAAGCACTGCCTTCGCCTGTTGGTTGGAAGTTTTTCAGTTCAGGTAGCTCAACGGGCAGCTGATCTTCTGGAACCGGCACCGCACCATGCTCTTTGCAGTAGACAATCGGGATTGGTGCACCCCAATAGCGTTGACGAGAAATTAACCAGTCCCGAATTTTGTAATTCACTTTTTCGGTCGCCAAACCACGATCGGAAAGATCGGCAACAATTTGCTCGCGCGCCTCACTACTAGTAAGACCATCGTACTGGTGAGAATTCATCATCACGCCTTCGCCGCTATAGCAATAATTCTCTTCAGTATATTGCTGCCAGGCAAACGCATGACCTTCCCATGTCAACCGCGCTGCCACCTCATCTTTTTCAACCCATTCAATTGTATGTCGGCCCTCTTCAATTTCGCTGGGAACTTGAGAATCGTCTTCAAGCTGAACTTCGTAAAAAATACCATGACAGAGTTGGTTTTTTTGCTTTGTAATTCGGTACGCATAAGTCGTAACTACTGATGATACCCGCTTGATAGCCGCTACGTTGGCGTATCCCGTTTCCTCTAACATTTCCCGTTTGACGGCAGCCAGGTCATCCTCATCCTCAGGCTCTACTCCACCACCAGGAAAATGTGTATTATCAGGTTCTATCTGTAAAAGATACTTACCGTCTGTATTTTTGATAATCATATCAACGACGTTACGCTCGAGAGTTTCAGTATTATCGCGAGCTCTATTGATGCCACTATTTGTGATGTACGGGCTAACGACTTCACGTATGGGAAGAGCAAACTTTTTGGCAAATTCAAAATCTCGCTCATCATGCGCGGGCACCGCCATGATTGCTCCAGTACCGTAACCGGTAAGAACGTAATCGGCAATCCAAATTGGGATCTTCTCATTATTAATCGGGTTAACGGCATACGCACCCGTGAAAACACCGGTTTTTTCACGACTCGTCTCTTGTCTTTCAATATCTGACTTTGCCTGCGCTTCTTTTACATATGCTTCAACAGACGACTTCTGATCTTCGGTGGTAATGATGTTGACCAACTCGTGTTCTGGGGCAAGTACTAAAAATGTAGCTCCGCAGAGCGTATCTGCACGAGTGGTAAAGACGTTAATAGTTTCTTCGCGATTCGTCTTAGCTTCACTAGATCCTGAATCATGCTCAGAATGAAAAACTTTGAATGTAACTTCTGCGCCCTTACTCTTGCCGATCCAATTGCGTTGCATTGCTTTTATAGAATCGGACCAATCGAGATCATCAAGGTCATCGACTAAACGATCAGCATAATCCGTGATTTTAAAGAACCATTGTTTGAGTGGTTTTTTAGTTACCGTATTCCCACAGCGCCAACACTTACCAGCCTCAACTTGTTCGTTTGCCAAGACGGTTTTGTCGGTTTCGCACCACCACTGCAAACTGTTTTTTTGGTACGCTAAACCGCGATCAAACAAAAGCTTAAAGAACCATTGTGTCCAGCGGTAGTAGTCGGGATGCGAACTATCAATTTCGCGTGACCAATCATAACTAAAGCCCATTTGAGTAAGTTGTTGTTTGAACTTGGCGGTATTTTCAGCAATCGCCTGTTTCGGGCTAATATTGTTTTTAATCGCATAGTTTTCAGCCGGTAACCCGAAACTATCCCAACCCATAGGATGGAGCACGTTTTCTCCCTGCATTCGATGAAACCGAGATACCGCATCGCCAATAGTATAGTTGCGAACATGACCAACATGCATCGCCGCACCGCTGGGATATGGAAAGTACTCAAGTACGTAGCGCTTAGGTTTTGTGCTGTCTTCGCTAGCTCGATAAATGCCGTCAGCTTCCCACCGCTGCTGCCATTTCGGTTCAATTTCTTTTGGATTATATCGTTTCATGACCTCTATTGTAACAGATTAAAAAATGGAGGTAATTACTCGATTGGTCGGGCGCAAATATGGAAACACCATTCTTTAGTTCCAGGTACCTCTTCTACATAATTAATATCACCCCTGTCTTTTAAAAATTTAAGAATACCCCGAAGGTCTTCTCGAGCGTAGGCAACCAGCTCGGCATGATGGTCAAATGTGGGCACTGATGGATTAATCGTTTGTATCTTTTGTCGGTTTGGCTCATAGCGGTATAACCCACTACCATCAATGTCGAACGCCAAACCAAATTCGTGGCTGCTTCGTTCACCTGATTGATTATCGATTACTACTTTGCGACCACCCGCTTCAGTTAATCGTCGCTGATACTGCCCACTCCGCGTCAATGATGTCACTGGCAAAAATAAATATGGTTCCATGCGATCTTCCACCTGTATCCGATTGAAGGCAATACCAATAAATTCGAGCACTCCTAGCGCTTCTGGCCTGAGAAACGGCGGAGAATAATGCCACCGGTGACCAGGATCTGCTCGCTCGACGGTATAATCGAGTAATCGCTGAATCGGCATAATGCCTACAGTAGGCCGCACTCGCATTAATCGACCGTGTTCTGCGGCCTCCAAAATATCGCCATCAGTTTCAAATGGCGTTAAATGCTTACACCATGCGCGCTCAATGATAGTTGCCTGATGCACACGGTTCATTTCAGCCTTCATTGCAGCAGCACTAAAC
>CAZNJH010000048.1:0-5773 GCA_964573355.1 uncultured Candidatus Saccharibacteria bacterium
TTGTAGCACTCCCTAAATCGGCCATCTCGTTTCATGTTTCACAGTAAAAATAGCATACTCATAAATTGTTGGTTCTGTCGCTCATATTTAAAATTTTGCGAGCCGCAACATAACTTTATAGGATAATATCAATGTCTGTGCTCCCTAAAGCTCTTGAAGATCTCATTGAACAACTTGGTAAACTCTCGGGTGTCGGCCCGAGAACCGCAGAGCGCTATGCCCTTGGTATTTTAAAGCGCTCGAATCGTGATGCCGCCGAACTTGCCCATGCTCTCCAGTCCCTTCATAGCAACCTTAAGACTTGCCCCAAAACATTCGCGCTCATTGATAGTACTGAAGATATCTCGAGTCTCTACACTGACCCAACTCGGTCAAAAAAACTTGTGGCGATTGTAGAAGACCCCATTGATATTGTCGCACTTGAAAAAACTAATCAATTTAAAGGGACGTACCACGTACTCGGCGGCGTCATCAGTCCTATTGATGGTATCGGCCCCGAGCAGTTGCATATGCATGAACTTGTTAAGCGCATTGAAGAAGATCATATTGAAGAACTTATTTTAGCGCTCAACGCATCTGTAGAAGGCGAAAGTACAGCCTTATTTTTGCAAAAAATGATTGAGGAAGCGGGACTCACGGTGAAAATTAGCCGTCTTGCTCGGGGACTACCAGTCGGCATAGATCTTGAATACGCCGATCAAATCACCCTTAAGCACGCACTCGAAGGCCGCACACAATTATAGTCAACTCCACATTCGATGCATAAGATATCGTAATCAAAATGTTATACTAATTAGATGAATTGGAATGAAGTTAAGACTGTTTTGATTTTACAGCCAGAAAATCCAGACGGTGATAGTGTTGCATCAAGCCTTGCACTCGAAGAAATTTTGGGTGATGTAGGTAAACAGGTCATTATTTATGGCTATGTACATGTACCAGATTACCTCAGTTACATTGAAGGCGCTGATCGCATCATTGATGAATTCCCCCATCAGTTTGACGCTACTATTATTGTTGATACCGTCACGGCAAGCCTGCTTGAAAATACACTTAAAGGGGAAAAACTCGCCGCAATTAGTAAAAAACCGGTATTAATTCTTGATCATCATCCAGTTGAAAATAATTTACCATTAAAAAATGCTGACTTTTACGAAGGCGAAGGTCCGTGCGTCGCCACGGGTGAAATTGTATATTATTTAGCTCGTCAGCAAGGCTGGCACATAAATAAATCAGCAGCCACGCATATTGTCGAAAGTATGCTGGCCGACACGCTCGGTTTAACGACTGAGGCAGTGACGGGCGAGAACGTCCAAATAGTGGCAGAGTGCTTGAAAATCGGCGCCTCCATGGCTGAGATTGATAAGCGCCGTCGTGAATACATGAAGAAATCCCCGAAAATAGTTACATACAAGGGAAGGTTGCTTCAACGCATTGAGTACCTCCTCGAATCAAAATTAGCGCTCATACACATACCATGGGAAGAAATTGAAGAATTCAGCCCACACTATAACCCCACCATGCTCGCACTGGAAGAGCTTCGCAACACCGACGGCGTGGAGCTTTCGGTAGGACTTAAAACATATCCTGATGGTAAAATTACTGCAAAAATACGCGCTAATAATCACCCCCTCGCAGGGGCTGTTGCAGCTCATTTTGGTGGTGGTGGACATGATTATGCAGCTGGTTTTAAAACAACTGAATGGAACTATGAAGAGCTAAAACAGGAATTGGTGACGCATGTAAATCAGCTATTGAAAGAATGTTCGACGTAGCTCCGATTAAAAGTACTGTTAAGATAACACAAAAAGCGTAACAAATAATTCACAAGACTCGAAACAATCTCAAATTCACGGAGCGCATAATGAAACTGTATAACACCCTTAGTAAGAAAGTCGAAGAGTTTGCACCACTAGAAGATAACTCGGTAAAGCTCTATACATGCGGTTTGACGGTTTATTCACATCCCCATATCGGTAACTGGGTCGCCTATATTTACTGGGACGTGCTTGTTCGTGCTTTAAAAGCACACGGCTACAGCGTGGAGCATGTTCAAAATATTACCGATGTAGGACACTTGACATCAGATGGAGATGCCGGTGAAGACAAGATGACAAAAGGGGCACTCAAGGAAGGATTAAGTGCTTGGGAGGTTGCAGATAAATATATCACTATCGCCGATCGTGAAGCCACCAAGCTGCTTGGATTGCTCCCACCAACATACAAGCCTCGAGCCACAGAATACATACAGCAGCAAATTGATTTTATAAAAGCCCTGGAAGAAAAAGGCTACACTTATGTAATTGCTGACGGGGTATATTTCGATACAAGCAAACTTGAACACTATGGGGCACTGGCCCAGCTTGATGTTAAGGGACTCCGTTTTGGTGCCCGTGTCGAAGATACTGGTAAAAGAAATCCGACCGATTTTGCTGTCTGGAAACTCAGTGATCCAAGCGAAAAACGAGACATGGAATGGGAATCACCATGGGGTACAGGCTTCCCAGGATGGCATTTAGAATGCTCAGTTATGGCACGAGAGCTACTCGGCGACCAAATTGACATACATACCGGAGGTGTCGATCATATACCCGTGCACCATACAAACGAGATCGCTCAGACCGAGGCGATTACAGGAAAACAATTTTCTCAGTTCTGGATTCATGCAAATCACATAAAAGTTGATGGCACCAAAATGAGCAAGTCGCTCGGTAATATCTACACACTTCAAGATGTCATTGATAAAGGCTATGACTGTATGGCGTTTAAGCTAGTTGTACTGAGTAAGCATTATCGCACCGAAGGGAACTTTACTTGGAAAATTGTAGCTGCCGCTCAAAATCGGCTGAACCACTGGCAGGCTGTTGCAGACCTCCGCTGGCAAGCAGTCTCCACGGATGACAAAACACCACCAATACTTGACCACGTAACTGCACAGCAACAACACATCCAACAAACCAGTAAAGATATTTTAAAATCGCTTGAAAACGATCTTGATACACCAAGAGTACTGGCTGTTATCGACGAATTGTTCAACATACTAGAGCCGGTTGGTATACATGCAGAAAATCAATCAGACTTCGATACGCTTCTTTCTCAAATAGCCCAGTTGCTTGGAGTTAATCTCCTCAAGCCAGATATTACAACAGCCCAAAAAGAACTCTTCGCCAGGCGCGGCGATGCCCGCGACGCGAGCGACTGGGCAGTAGCAGATCAGCTTCGCAACAAGCTCCGTGAACAAGGTCTCGAGATTCGTGATACTTCAAACGGGCAGCTCTGGAGCCGAATCTAACGGCACACTCAACTTTCTGGCACCAAAATTATGATGATATCATCATAATTTGAGTGGATTGTGAAAGTATAGTGGTTACTGTACTTTTGCAGTGACTTTTTCGGTCAACTTGTTTTTTAATTTGGTAGCTAGCCTCACGGGGCTATCATTCGGGCTAAGATCATCTCGGTGTTGTAGATAATCGCTGAGGATGACTTTAATGCATCCCGCCGCAGGAATAGCAAAAAGACCACCAATCGGACCCATCAAGGCAACTCCAAGCACAACTGATACAAAAATTACTAGGGTTGGTAGTTGCGTTGTCTTACCTTGAATTAATGGCTGCAGAGAGGCATTTTCAATCTGTTGATACAATATAAAGAATACGCCAAGGATGAGTGCTGACGTTACATCTTTTAAGACAAAGCTAAAGAGAATTACTAAGATTGCAGCGATCGTGTTTCCAATCAGTGGAATAAGCCCAAATATAAAAACGATCGAGGCGAGCGGGAGAGGATAAGGCACACGCAATAAGAATAGGGCACCGAGGGCAAAGAGTGAAGCAATAAGAGCAATTAATACCTGACCGTTCACATAGCCGGTTACCACTCGATACATCTTTTCGGCAACATTCTCATGGCGTTGACGTAATGACTTGTCACGATAAACGCGATCAGCAAATCGCTTGATCAATGCCGGACCATTCAGCAGCATCAACACTGTCATTACAAATCCGGTGAGCGTCGTGAGAAAGCTATTGCCGACGTCTCCCACACGACTTAACCCACTTGTTGCAAATTGATCAATATTGCTTTGAGCATTTTTCAGCATGCTATCAATATTATCCTGCAAATTATACTGTTTTATTTTTGAACCAATAAAGGTATCCCCGCGACGTATGGCTTCTATTCTAGCGGGGACAATATCAGCAAACGCTGAAGCCTCTTTTGCAACCGGTGAGATAATTGAAAACGTAATGAAACCAACAAGTGCCACACCGACTACCATGACGAGCGCCACGGCCAAGCCGCGCTTTTTAGCAGGCATAAATCTACTTACAAAGGTTACTGCAGGATTCAGCGCTAGCGCAAAGAAGAAGGCAGTTATAACTAGCACCAGTGCGTCGTACATGCGACTAAGTGCAAAAACCCCGCCCGTGAACAAGACTGCGAGTGCAAAAATTTTAATAACATTCTTGGTTTCTATATTTATATTCAGTGTCATATCCCTATAGTATACATGCAGGGCTTATTTCACAACGTTTACAGTATTTGAGTTCACGCGCAACACAAGGTAGTATAAGAGACATAAAGAGATTATCATGAAATTAGTTATACAAATTCCGTGCCTCAATGAAGAAGCAACCCTGCCATTGGTACTCGAAAGTATTCCGACACAGATCGACGGTATCGATGAAATCGTAGTACTCGTTATTGATGATGGTTCAACCGACAATACTATAGCGGTTGCAAAAAAGCACGGCGTCAAAGAATTTGTGCGACACCCTCAGAATATGGGGCTTGCACGTTCATTCCAGGATGGTACCGCACATGCCCTGGAGCTTGGTGCCGATATTGTTGTAAATACTGACGGTGATAATCAGTATCCACAAGAAGCGATCCCCGAGCTCATCAAGCCACTCATTCGGGGCGAAGCCGACATTGCCATTGCAGATCGTCAAACTGCAACAATTGAACATTTTTCAGTTTTGAAAAAATTTTTGCAGAAAGCGGGAAGCAAAACAGTAAATTGGGCTGCCGGCACTAATCTACCCGATGCTGCCAGTGGCTTTCGTGCATATTCACGTAAATCACTCATACGACTCAACACGACAACACGATTTAGCTACGCAATGGAAACCATTATTCAAGCGGGGAATAAAAACCTATCCATAGCAAGTGTACCGATTACAACGAACCCCAAAACACGTGAGTCTCGTCTTTTTAAATCTACTGGCGAACATGTACGTAAGTCTGCCGCCGCGATTATGCGCGGCTACCTCATGTACCGGCCGTACACAATTTTTGTATCACTCGGCACGCTGCTGCTTATTGGTGGATTGGTGCCTTTCGTGCGCTATTTGGTACTTTTAATGCAGGATCACACAACGCCACACCTGCAATCATTAATACTCGGAACCGTGTTGCTTACCGGGTCATTCATGTCATTTGTGCTCGGTATTGTTGCAGATTTAACCCGTACTAACCGAATTTTGCTTGAAGATACCCTCGAGCATATTAAAGAGATACGATTTAAAAAGTAATCGTCTCCTTTTGTTTATTGTAAAAACATAGTTAATATACTGTTAAGTCGGGTGTTTACTGTAATGACCATGTCCTGTTGCCAGTACCAGCTCGGTTCACTTCGGGCGATGTACGTTAATACACCACCACCATATAAAAGCCCACTGATAATCAGACTCGCGAGTGCAGCCTGGAGAGGTTTTCGCACTGTATTCGGTATGATTTCAGTAAGGTACTTAAAGCCATAGCCCATCACAAC
>CAZNJH010000049.1:0-5728 GCA_964573355.1 uncultured Candidatus Saccharibacteria bacterium
TTTTGAGTTTCCTTAGACAGATCCCTCCTTATCAGCTCCTCCTTTAATTCTTTCTGAGCAATTTCCTTAACTGGCCTTATTTCGTCTATAAATCCATTAACTGTTGACCAGTATCCTTGTGCATCTGCAAGATCGAAGTTACGCTTTACTAAAAGTATTTCGTTGTTGTAGACAACTGTGCACATAACAATGGGAGCAGTCTCGGCATGTGTGTAATTGATCGCATGCCCTTCATATAGGCCATACTGTTTCATTGCACGCTTTAGCCAAACTTTTAATTCGGATTCCTGCATGCCATCTGAGATTACATATGACATAATCTAATGATACTCTAGAAATAAATGTATTTCCGAATTTTTCTTTCATAATTCTTCTTTATGAACAGACATAAAGCGGATGCCGCTGTTAATAATTACGAATGACTTTGCTAAGATAGGTGTATGGAGCATAAGGTACCATTTGTCGCTAAAGAAAACGTTACAATCGTAAGTATTGGAAGTGCGCTAGAATCCACCGCCATTCGTAGTTTACTCGAGTGTTTTAATTACCGGGTGACTATTCATTGGGTCGGTTCAAAAAAAAGAAGTCATGAAGATTATTTCGGGTGAGGTTGAAACAGATGGCATTATCATTCTTTCCTGTCACGGAGTAGAGGCAGGCATCGTTATTCCTAGCGAACCGCCTCTTGGTCCCTCAGAGATAGAAGGGTTGGCCGTACCATCCAATAAATTAGTAATAAGTACTGGCTGTCTCACGGGCGCTCCTTCTTTTTCAGACGCCTTCAGAAAATCAGGGGTATCTACCTACATAGCACCAGTGGACTACCCTAGTGGTAAAGCCACACTTATGTTTGTTAGTACTTTGTTTTACCTGCTTAGCGCTAACGTGTCTATACGAGAGGCTATCAAGACTGCGGCAAGTTTCGACACCGAAACAATGCAGTTCAAACAGCTTGTTTAAGTATCTGTAATGTTAAATGCTACCTTAGCTAACGGGGATTCCCATATAGGCAGCGAATTTAGAAACATACATTTTACTACTTCGAACTAATTATGCTTGCATGTAACTGTAACGAAATTGACTGTAAGTAATAGTAGTGACACTATGCTGCTGGAATACCTGTATGACAGGCAGTCACGGTGTAGAACCTATCATCCGTTGCTGCGACTTGCACTACTTTCCCGCCGGCTATTTTACATACAGATTGTAAGAATGCTTCATCAACTGCATCAGGATTCATTTGTATATCTATATCTTGCACACGACAGTCTACTATCATACCTTCATCGAGCGTGGCAGCCATACCGATAATCTCTCCTCCCATTTCAATGCAAAACCGTCGTACACCTTTGACGCCTTCTTCATATGCAGGAAACTGACTAACCGAACCACCCACCTCTTTGGCTAATTCCTTTGCCGTGGGAGTGTTCGGTGTAGAGGTTGTTGTAGTTGGCGTGCCGGATCTATCACTCTTTTCGTCACTGCCACAAGCAGCAAGAATAAGCGCAAAGCTAAGTGCTCCAGCTCGAAGATACTTAAATTGTTTTCTACCTTGCTCGAAACTAGTTGCCATATTCATACTCCTTTTATTTCACCTAGATACGTTAATAGTACGCTTCGGTAGTAGATGAGACAAGTTTGAGCTTTTTGTTTCTGGTATTCTATGTATATGACTAATTTACGAAAAGCGGTACTGAATGCAATTCTAGGTATTGCAAGTCTCGGGGTAGTGTCAATTTTCTGGGAACAACCCTACCTGCTGACTGCAACCCTGATATGCATTACAGTACTAATGTTTTTCATTCGGACTGAGAAACAAAGTTTCGTCGTATACATCGTAGGGTTTATATTCGGACCTATAGCAGAAATAGTTGCCATTCATGCAGGTGCATGGCAATACGCAGCACCATCCTTTTCTGGCATACCGATATGGTTACCGTTTCTTTGGGCAAACGCCGCACTTTTTATAGTTAATACTGAGAAGCTCGCACATACTTTATTCCGAAACTCAGATAATTAGGCGAATTTTTGTACAGAAACTATCTTACGCAACTTCTCTGGCGTCACAAGTTTTAACCAAAATATTGAACTACTTGCCTGAGCTCTTTCAGTAAAGGTTGCACCATTGCCTCTAACTGTTCCTGTCTTCTCATCAATGTCGTCTATACTTGCCTCGATGCGTACGGTGTCACCTGGGAAAATCATGGAACCAAACCTCGCCTCTTCGGAGACGGTAAACAAAGGTACCATACCTTTGTGTTCAGCAATGACTGCGACTGCACCAACTTGAGCGGCCGCTTCAATGCATTTAACACCCGGAAGAATCGCCATGTCTGGAAAATGACCCTCAAACTCTGCCGGATCCGGTGTCCACAGTCCACTAGCTGATTTACCGGGTGTAAGTTCGGTTAGTTCATCAACGTACAACATCGGTGAACGATGAGGTAGTATCTCTGAGGGGTGTGGTAGCTGTGCTGACATTATAAGTCTCCTACTTAGTAATTGAGATTATGCACGCCTGATCACAAAATTCCAAGCATAACTACACTATAATTTTGCTAGTGCTTGCAATAGATCACCTAAGTGGTATTATTCAGTCAAACAATTCAAACAGGAGATTTAAGATGACGTCAACAAATGAAGGGACTTTTGCCCCCTTGGTTCCCACCGAAAAACATCAGAATATCGACATATACTTACCCCCTATTCCTGAGCATCGTTTACCCGACTATGTTACAGATGAAGAGTTAATTCCTCTTATTGAGCGTACAGCTGGATATGCTCAGATGGATGCAACTTATCAAGGTGCACTAGAAAGATTTGGTCCTGGAGCAACTGGTGCTACACCGATTATTGTAAGTGGTGCCCTAGATAGCTCAATCAGGATATTGGACACATTAGCTCCCTTAACAAGTGGAGAAAGTTGGAGAGATACGGTTAAAGAAATAGCTGAAACCGCTAGTGCGCAAGATCATCACTTCGATACTGAACACGAGCTGTAGAGTTTGGTCAATTCATTCTGTTTATAGTCTGGAATGTTATCTTCGCGCTAGTTATTGTCTATCGAGAAATTGTGGGCATTAATAGTATTTGAAAATGAAATTACAAGTGCTAATAAATCTCTGAATTGAGCAATCCACCTCTTTCGAATTTAAACTTAGAATCTGATATGATTAAGACATGAAAACCGTACTTATAACTGGGGCCTCGTCAGGTTTTGGACTAGAAACTGCAAAACTACTCGCTCAGAAAAATATGAAACTTATTTTGTTGGCTCGTCGCATTGATAGACTAAATGAGCTAAAGAACACACTTGGTAGCGCTGTTTACGTCGCTCGCGTCGACGTCACTAATAAAACAGAAGTTAAGCAATTTTTTGAAACGCTCCCCAAAGAGTTTGAGGATATCGACATTCTCATTAATAATGCAGGCCTTGCACGCGGTGCTAACCCTGCACAAGAAGCCGAACTGGAAGATTGGGAGATCATGGTTGACACAAATATAAAGGGGCTACTCTATGTGACGCGTTTCGCAATCGATTTAATGAAGAACCGTGGCAAAGGACTTATTATAAATATTGGATCGGTTGCAGGAAGTGTGCCGTATAAGGGCGGGAATGTTTATGGAGCTACTAAGTCGTTTGTGAGGCACTTTTCGCGCAATTTACGAACCGATTTATTCAAAACTGGTATAAAAGTAACCAACATAGAGCCTGGTGCAGCAAACACTGAATTTTCATCCGTTCGTTTTCAAGACAAAGAAGTAGCAAACGATTATTACCTCGGATGGCGACCGCTAAAAGCAGAAGATATAGCAAACACCATTGACTGGGTAATTAATCAGCCAGATCATGTAAATATTGAAAATATTGAAATAATGCCACTTGACCAAACATACGCGGGAATGATTCTAGACAAATAATTTACTAATCGAAGCTTTCTCGATCCAGCTTGCTACGACGAGGTATGTAATTGACTAAAATATATAAATATGCTATTATACTATCATAATGTACGATCCTTCAGTAGACAAACCAGGGCAATCTCATCAGGCAGCGCTTGAGGCACTTCCGCAGCCACAGTCTCTGCTCCCCTATCTGGATAACTATGTTCTTCCTATGGCTCCAGAGGCTGCTGAACCTGAAGATAGAAATAGGTTTGACAATATTGCTTTTATGATCGGAGCCTTGTCATTTTGCTCAACACTGGTTGCTGTTAACTTTGAAAACGAACAGCTAGTTTACGGCCTGACAACAGTAGGCGTTCTATCGGCAGGTAGTATAATGGTACGACACGCAGGTGCTGCGATTTATAAAAAGTTTAAGTCTGAGTAAGTCAATCTTACACCTAAACATTACATCGAACAGGCTGCATATAATTGCTTGAAAGTCATAAATATTATATAATCAAGTTATGATTGTCGTGGAAATAGGTTGTGGTCCAAACGCTGGTCCTTTCATTGATGGAGCAACAGAGCACTTTATCGTTGACAAAGATGAGGATGCTGTACACAGCGCTATGCGCTTTGACCGCAGGTTTACTCCTATGGCTGGATGTGATGCTGGTGATTTGCCGTTTGAAGAGGAGAGTTTAGATATAGTTCTTGCACGGAATGTATTTGGCGATGAACTGCTCGGTTTAAGCAAAAATGCAAAGGCTATGGCAATATTATTACCACTAGCGCTCATGGCAGACGGTAATATGGCTGGTTTTCAGGAAGTCACTAGTGAGACTGATCTTTACTCAGCTTACGAGCGTAAAGTTCGTCTTCTCGTGGAAGCTAGCCGGATACTTACTGCGCAAGGGAGTATCTTTATCGTAGAACAATATACTCCAAGTGTGGCAGAAGAATTTTTTACTCGTTTTGAACAAGATCCAGATCAGCAAACTGATCTCATTTTCAGCCGTCAAGTTGAGAGTGTAATGTTACCTCCTAGCTATACCGAGAAGCGTTTACGATCCCCTGGGGATACTCTCTTCGTCGGGAGAAAATGACTTGAATATTGTTAGATAATACAACAGCGTGTATTTGTAATTAATAACATAATATGTAATAATTTAAATATGAATGCCGAAGAATATCAGCAGTTACGACAACATCGAGAGCGGTGGGTTTCTGATGATCCACGCACCAACGTTATTGCACTTCTCGATGCAGCAACGACACTTTTTCTTGCTCAAGAAACTGGAGATATTTCGGATAAAGGGTGGGACGCGCTTTATTATGTAGTTGATCTTATTGAGTTATTAGAAAGTGCAGCACTGCGAGGGGGGGCGTTAGAGGTTCCTGAGCGATTATTGCAAGGCGAACATGACCCTGTTCCGGAGCTTGAGGGAATTCATCCTTATGATTTACTGACTGACCTTACCGATGGTAAAGGAACGAGCTTTTATACTGGTAGTGTAGCGGCCTTTCGATATCTTCACGAAGAGCTGACAGCGCCTCCTAGTGGCTCGCATGATGTGTAGCTACGTCAGTTATAACTTTGCTGTTTTTATGTAATTGAAGAGTCTATTTGTTGGAGATGTCTAAGCTTAAGAAGACCAAAAGAGAGCTCCACGAGCAAGTCTACGCATGGCTCGTTGTCGGTTATGTTCTGTCATTGAATTTTCAGCAATAATTCTATCTGCAAGTTCAGGATCTCTCACAATTTGACGCAAAGTTCCAAGTCGTGGCTTCGGTCCATCGTATGGCACAAGTTATGGTGGATCTGGAACAATGGGAAGCT
>CAZNJH010000050.1:0-5632 GCA_964573355.1 uncultured Candidatus Saccharibacteria bacterium
ACATTATATGTGGCGAGTGTTTGAGCCGCATTCGGGCTGACTACTGCATAGCTTTGACCGGCAATGGTTGTCCCATCTGCAAAGCAAAGTGTAATACCTGCAGTAAAGCACCAGCCGGTAAGATCTACAGTGCTGCCGGTTGTATTATAAATTTCTAAAAATTCATCGTTATCCACTTCGGATTGTGGATGGTACATTATTTCATTGATGATGATGCTCGGTGAATCAGCATATGCACGCGAAGGCCTCAAGACACTAGCGGTAATTACCACGAGAGCCAATACGGTTACCCCATAAAAAATAACGCTCTTTATTTTCCTCATCTCTGTCTGATATCTTAACATAATCATTATGCATTGAATACAAAAAAGATGAATAAATTACCTTTATACTGCGATTTTCACAATGTCGATCGCAATTGCCTTGTTATCTTCGGAGTTTTCCGTACGCGGCACCGTAACTGTGAATAGTTTTTTACCGGTACGCACCGTTAGCTGATTCGCATTAACATTAAAGAATGCTTCATCGCCCACGCCTTTTATCACTTCGCCTTTGGCACCAGACTTAAGTGTCTGTAGTGTTTTTTGGGCTGCTTGTTTATCTTTTTGTTCTCGAATCAGTAGTGCAACTGTTCGCTTTTTAGCAGCATCTTTTGTTCGATAAATACAGCTAGAAATTATATACGGATCCGTTTTATCTGCCACAAATCCCGATACCCTCTCAACGTCTTGCTTAAGTTTTTGAGAAACTTTATTGGCAGGAAATGTATCACAGGCAATGCTCTTTTGGTTCGTTTTTGAAACAGTGGCCCCAAGTATTGAGCCGCTCATATTTTGATTAGACTTTGCGGCCTGGCTCTCCATTTTACGCAGCTGATAGCCCAATATTGTTCCGTGTGATATAAAGCGCTCTACTTGCGAGCCCAACAAAATAACAGCCGCAAACGCTGCAATCAAGAATCGTGGTTGTATATGTCGAAACTTTTTATGTGATGTTAGTTTGAACTTACTCAAAATACCCTCCGTAACATGTTCACCACCCATAATAACACGGCACGCCGAGCACTAGTCACGTTTGAGCATAACGGTGAAGGCTTCGGCAGGAATATCAACTTTACCAAACCGCTTGAGACGCTCTTTGCCCTTTTTCTGCTTGGCAAGCACCTTCTTTTTTCGGGACACATCGCCACCATAGAGACCGCTGGTGACATCTTTTCGAAAAGCTGAGATATCTTCGCGTGCAATGAACCGTCCGCCAATTGCCGCCTGCAAGGCCACTTTAAAGTTTTGTCGCGGGATGACATCTTTTAGTTTTGCCGTTGTTTCACGACCTAAGCTTTCAGCTTCTGATCGGTGAGCCATTACCGAGAGTGCCCCAACAATTTCGCCAGCAACGTAAAAATCGACGCGTACCAGATCTTCTTCGCGGTAACTGCTGAGCTCATAATTAAATGAACCATACCCGCTCGTAACGCTTTTGAGTTGATCGTAAAAATCAGTTAAGAGATTAGCCAGTGGTGCATCGAAAGTTACCAGCGCAAGTTGAGCATCAACAAAACTAAGTCCTCTTTGTATTCCTCGCTTAGAAGATATTAGCTGTATAACTGCACCGACATATTCTTTCGGAACTACAATTTCTCCAGTGATCCATGGCTCAGCGATCGATTTAATTTTAGCTGGGTCAGGTAGATCGCTCGCGGATTTAATATTGAGTGCTTCGCCATTTAAAAGTGCGATGTGATAATCAGTGCTTGGGTTGGTAATAATGAGGCTCAGATTATATTCACGTTCTAAGCGTTCACGTACGATATCCATATGAAGCAAACCCAAAAAACCAACACGGACACCAAAACCGAGCACTGCTGAATTCTCGGGTTCGTACTGCAGCGCCGAATCACTTAATGACAGTTTTTCAATCGCATCTTTCAATTCACTGTAGTATTCGTTGCTTTCAGGGAATATACCAGCATATACAAATGGTTTAACTTCTTTATAACCAGGGAGTGGGTGGGCCGCTGGATGCGCGGCGAGCGTCACCGTATCACCAACCTTTGCTTCGCGAGTTGATTTGAGGTTTGTGACAATATACCCGATTTCACCTGGCTGCAGTTGTGGATCCGCACGCATATCAGGGCCAAGATGCCCAACTTCGAGCGCAAGACCGCGACTTCCAGTACCCATCATCATGAGCTCGCTTCCGCGTTGAATCGAACCGTCGACGGTACGCACATACAAGATCACACCTCGGTAATCGTCGTAATAACTGTCGAAGATCAATGCTCGGGTAGATGCTTCTGTTGTACCTGCTGGTGGATCCACCCGCTCGATTACTGCGTCAAGCACAGCTTCGACACCCTCACCTGTCTTGGCTGAAATATGCAGAATCTCACGTTCATCACAGCCGAGGAGGCTTACGACCTCCGCACTAACACGGGGGACATCGGCGGCAGGCAAATCAATTTTGTTTAACACGGGGATAATTTTCAAATCCGCAGCGATTGCCAAATAAACATTTGCGAGCGTTTGCGCCTGAATACCCTGGCTGGCATCAACGACCAAAATAGCACCTTCACACGCCTCTAGGCTCCGTGAGACTTCGTAACTAAAATCAACATGACCGGGCGTATCTATAAGATTAAGCTGATATTTTTTATAGTCCATGCGAACAGGGGCGAGCTTAATAGTAATACCCTTTTCTCGCTCTAGGTCCATTTTGTCGAGCAGCTGGGCCTTCATATCGCGCTTTTGCACCGTGCCCGTTATTTCAAGCAACCGGTCAGCAAGCGTGCTCTTACCATGGTCAATATGAGCAATAATACAAAAGTTACGAATACGGTCTTGGTTCATTGATTCTATTATAACAGAGGTGGATACTGAGGGATAGATGAGAGTCGGAGAACGGGGGCCCGCGATGATGCCAACACAGCACGTAAGCAAGCATAGCCACCCCGGTGGTGCCCGCTTCCGATCTACTGCAAGCGAACCGGCTTGAACAAAATCGTCCGAAGCTTTGCAATTATTGGCTCGACCTCCTCAAGCCGAAAAATCCATGAGATCACCACATACAACAACAGCACGATCATACAGAGTAGCCCGAGCTTAGGCACAATCGTTAAGAATCCCTTATCTTGCGCTCCGAGCTCAAACAATTCCCGGCGCAGCAACCAGGTTACCCAAAACGTGAGGCCAAAGGCGGAAAGCATACGCCACAGCGCACCAACAAACACCCGACCAAGTAGACCAGGGAATCGCCGCAGCAATATGGCGAGTAATATTGTTACTTCCGCTACCGAAACAATTACCTGAGCCAGTGGAAGCCCGATGATTCCATAGGCATTCTGCCGAGCGAGCAGTACCGCCAGAATTACATTCAATGAAATTGCAAAAATTGAAACGTAGAGTGGTGTGCGTGTATCTTGCTGTGCATAAAAGCTACGAGACAGTACATGGTAAAGCGCACGAAACAGCACCGCCCATGCAAATATACCGAGGATTGCCGCAGCAGTAGCATAGCCATCACCAGCCGAAAGACGGATTAAATAGCCACGCATTAAAAAGGTAATGGTAATTGCAGGCAGCGAAAACCAGATAACTAAGCGCAGCAAACCAGCGAGCTCTTTTTTAAATAGATCTGGGCGATTCTGTGCAAGTCGTTCGGTCATACGAGGGAATGCTGCAGTAGAGAGCGCGACACCAATCAGCGTAATCGGCACATTATGGAGCGTATATGCGGCGCTGAAATTACCAATTGCACCCGTGCCTAATCGTGAAGCTAAATTAACTTCAACAATGTTATTAAAATAATCCATACCTTGATCAGCCGAACGTGCTGGTAGAATTCTGAGCAAACGACGAAAACCTAAATTCTTCCAAAAAATACGTGCTTTATAATCAAAACCAAAACCAGCCAGGCCGAGCACCCCAACCAAAAGCTGGGCGACCGAGCCAATTACAACGCCAAACGCCACACCCATAATGCCAAATCTTGGCGCTAAAAAGATAATGCCAAAAATAATACTGAGGTTATAGAACGACGGCGCAAGACTCACAAAAAAGAATCGTCCGACTGCTTGTTGCATTGCGGCAAATACCGAACTTATAGAAAATAACAGTGGATTAACCGCAATAATACGCATCATGGAAACAGCTAAGAATGTCGTGTGTTCATCTAATCCTGGCGCCACAATATACTTCACTAACGGTTCCGCAAAAATCAGAATTAAAATACTGGCACAAAATGTCAGCACCGCGAACATATTGAGCAAACTTGAGCTGAGTTCCCAGGCCGATTTTTTATTACCTTTTAAATAACGTTCGTTAAAAATTGGAATAAAGGTTACGCTCAGCGCACCTGAGATCAGGACAAAAAACATAAAGTCAGGCACCGTAAATGCTGCCTTAAATGCTGCCACTTGCGAGCTTTCAAGGCCAAAACTTCCGTATAAAAACCGATCACGTAGCAACCCAAGCGCCTGCGCAATCATGCTTGAGCCAGCCAGCAGTGCTGCTGCCCAGCCAAAACTCACCTTCTGATTTGCCCGCACTAAAAATTTCTTTACCATTACTGATTAGTATACGCACATGAGGTGTAAAAATATACCCACTCTACCAAAGTCCACACTAACTAAGTAGTCCTGTGGATCATCTGTTATCTTAAGCATTTCTGACTTACTTGAGTACTAAATCTGCCGGAGCTTTTGCACCTGTAAGTGCAGCGCGTGCTTCAACTTCGTCAAGGGTTTCTTTTTCTAGCAATGCTTTTTTAATACTTTCGAGTGCGGGTAAGTTGGCTTTGATGATTTTTTCGGCCCGTGTGGTTGCTTCCTTAATGAGATCTTCAACTTCTCTGTCTATCAACTCAGCAGTTTTTTCAGAATATGGCTTGGAGTGCACCATACGGTCAAGCATCATACCGCCTTCATCTTCATGGAACACTTGGTCACGCAGCTGTTTGCCCATGCCCTGCTCTATCACCATCTGACGAGCCAGCTGGCTTGCTTTTCTGAGATCGTCACCAGCTCCGGTTGTGACCCAGTTTTCACCGTAGATTACTTTTTCGGCAACACGACCGCCAACAATACGAACCAGTACATCTTTAAATTCATTAATTGAATGGTAGCTTTTATCTTCTTCGTCGAGGAACCATGTGACACCACCAGTACCGCCTCGAGGAATAATGGTTACTTTATGGAGTCCACCAGAATTTGGCAGTGTAAAGCCAGTTAATGCGTGTCCACCTTCGTGATAGGCAGTCATCTCGCGATCTTTTTCAGTCATTGCTTTATTCTTGCGCTCCGGACCAATTGCAACACGTTCAAATGCTTCAACAATATCAGCATTTTGAATTACTTTACGATTGTTGCGGGCCGCAATAATTGCCGACTCATTCGCGAGGTTTGCCAAGTCTGCACCCGCCATACCAGTGGTTTTTTTAGAAAGCGCATTGAGATCAACTGATTTATCAAGCGGTTTATTTTTAAAGTGTACTTGTAAAATAGCTTCACGGTCTCTACGCTCGGGAAGCGGAATGTTCACGCGTCGATCAAACCGTCCGGGTCGAAGCAACGCGGGGTCGAGTACATCTGCGCGGTTTGTAGCCGCTAAGACAATCACGTTCACACCCGTTTCAAACC
>CAZNJH010000051.1:0-5563 GCA_964573355.1 uncultured Candidatus Saccharibacteria bacterium
GGCGAGAGGTTGATTAAGGTCACTCTGCCCTTCATTATGCTAGTAGTCGGTTTCATGGGTATGCAATATATTCAGTTAGGTGAAGCTAGGTACTTTCTCATAAAGAGCGCACTCTTACTGGAAATACTCTTCCTTGTAATAGGGTCGACATACCTTGTCTCTATATTTAAAAACATAAATAATAACACCGCCCTGAGGTCTTTGTTGCTATTTAGTACAGTTATGCTTATTGTTATTGGTAGTATTGGCTTCTTGCCTAGGCCCTTAATGGAAGTCAGGGGGCTATTCAGGAGCTATCTAGGAGAAGGAAAACCACCTTTTCTTGATTCTGACGTCAGTGAACTTGTAAGGCTGGGATACAACGGGAAAATAACCAACTTTAACGCTACGGTTCTGCATGTTGATCAATCGAATATGACACTATTTGCACACGTTCAAAGCGCGCTATGGTCACATGCTATGAGTAAAGATTTTTATCGAACAGGCATGTCAATTACAAGCTCGAAAGACGCTAGCTGTTTTGGGCAACAATTTAAACTTATGGCTTACACACAAATTAACGATACGCAACAAAAACAATTAATTCAAACTGTTAATGAATGCATCGATGATGCTAAGGGAAGAAATCAAATATATTATATTGTTACCGATAGAGGGTCTGTGGCATATCTGAGGCAACTGTTTGGGGCCAGGCCTACCTTACTGTATTAGAGTAATTTATTGTAACAGAAAAGAATTTGGTCGACGCACCTATACGGCTACTCGGGGATAAACCGGTGCTTTGGATTAAGGATTTACTCTAATACCGAGAGATTCAGGGCTTTCATTCATCCAGGTTACATATTCAGCGAGTGGCTTAAAGTATTCCCTGAACGAGCCGGGAGTGGACGGTGTTTTTATAAAGAAGTTGAAGTTTCCTGTTTGCCCAGGCGCCACGCTAGATTGGCGCAAGTTTGTGGGCCGTCCACACCAAAGCCAGCTATCACTATCGCACAAGAAGCTGTCATGACCCTCTGGTTTTGAAGTGCCAAAACGCACGGGTGTATTTCCTGTATTTTTCCACGTAGCCGTACCCGTATTGGTCACAGCAATGTCCACGTAGTAACGAGTATTTGGCCGTAGATTTCCTGGGTCGACATATTGACTTACGTCTTCGGTGAGCAGTTTATAACCATTAGTGTGCCAAGAGTATGTCCCTGGTGAACGTACAATAATCCCGAGCGAATGATCGCTGTCGTTAGCCCATGCTAGGTTTTCTGCCAGTGGCTTAAACCATTCGCGGTAAGGGCCTGGCCTATAAGGCGCCCTAATAAAGAAGTTGAAGTGGCCCGTTTCGCCTGGGGCAACGGAAGCTTCCTTTAAGAAAGTTGGTCGGCCACACCAATACCATGTTTCATCACATAGGGCGCTGTCATGGCCGTTAGGATTTGTGGTTCCTAGCCTAAAAGGGGTGGGGCTATCCTTTACCCAGGTTGCATTACCAGTATTGGTCGCTGCAAGATCAACTAGGTATCGATCGCCTGGCTCTAGATTACCTGGATCTATATAGTAGCTCGCAGTTGGGTCTAAGATCTTATAGCCAGTGGTGTGCCAAGAGATTCGTCCGTGGGTACTTCCAAACCAGTCATTGTAAAGTTTCCAAAAATTACGATTTCCATAGGCACCACATGGTGCGGTGCCGTAACCCGCATTAAGTGCACTTTGGTTGGGCTGATAGGGTGTGTAATTATATAGGCCAGCAGTTGCCTGATTTTCTATGTATACAACCGAACTTCCGCATGCCGGGTCGGGATTATACTGGATAGTGTTGTTTCTTCCGGCCACGAAGTTGTAGCTATTGGGCGAGTTTGCATAGAGCCTAAACTGCCGGGCAGCACTATACATCTGAGTATAGAAACCATAATCATTAGGATTGCAATTGGCGCTATAATTCGGCCCGCTATCTGGACATCCGTAGCCCATAGCAGTACGGTATTGCGTTGACCAAGGCCAATCATCAATCATAAGTCGATCGCTTTCTTTATGAAGCATAACTAACATTACTTTAGGACTTATTCCAAACTGCTGAGAAACATTCCAGATTATCTGGGCCGCGGAAATGCCTCCCGGGGGTATAGGGCTACCATGAAGATTATTAGCTTTTGTAGAAGGGTTTTCATAATAGTCTTTGAGACAAACGAAAGGGGCGGGATATCCTTTACTGGCGCCGTACTGCGCCCTTGTACCGCCGCCATATTCTGATGGTTTGGACCCAGAGGTGTCACACACGGGAACCTTGCTATTTAAAAATGCTTGTATTTCGCCCACTGTCATCGAGTTTTTATCAAAAAATATTGAATCGTCTATGATGTTCCCGGCTCGCCAATCTGCTGCGCTAACAGCAAATGACTGATGTGGGAACAGGGAGAGCCCCCCAACGACAACTAATAGAAGTGTCGCAATTTTTAGAAGTTTTACTGAGTTTATAGTCTTTAAGTTCATAACTATCTCATTCAAGAATAATTACTTGACTTGCAGTTGTCTTAGAGCCGTCAGAATAAAACGACAAAAGAAGCTGCCAATTACCGCGTTTATCAAACTCGACGCGAGGTATAGTTACGCTGCAAGATTGATTACCTGGTTGCTCGCTACTAACAACCTGCTTGACCACTGGCTTACTATCAGTACTCGAAAAACTAAATAAACAGGTACCCGGTGCCCTTGCACCTTTAACAATTGCTACGGCATTAACCTGAGAGTCTACTTGATTGAGGCTGGTTATATTTAGTGCAAGTGACTGACTTTGGGGAATATTTTCAGTATCAGGACGATCTATCCCTGGCGAGAGTGATTGATCTTTTCCGTCAGTCAAGCTAGTAGACTTTTCAGTAGCTTTTGCAACTTCTTTCTGCTGATCTTTTTGGCTAGAATTGCGTTCAATACGCCTGCCGTTCTGTACGGTGACAACGCTTATTACAGCAACCCCCATCAGTAATAAAAAAGCGGCTAGAGTAACAAAGCCTCTTTTATGGCGCCGCTTTCTTTGTGAGCCGAGTTTAAAGTTGGTTGATGTCATTTCTATTTTCTTTCATTTACAGATATAATGTACCATGTGCATAAGCAATTTACAAGAGGTGGGGGAGGAGTTAACAGAGAGTGATTGTTGTAATTAATGCAGGTGGATCCGGTACGCGGTTGTGGCCGCTTTCAACACCTGAATATCCGAAACACTTACTGAAGCTTGCGGGTGAGACTTCGTTACTACAACAAGCATACGATCGTGCCCGCGCGTTATCTGAACATATTTATGTTGTTACTGAAGCTGGTCATGCAGAGCATGTAAAATCTCAGCTCCCCGACCTTCCGGAAGAAGCGTTCATAATTGAACCAGCCCGCCGAGGAACGGCCGGATGCTTGCTTGCTGGGCTTCGTCATGTTGGGCTTCATCATGAAGCAAATGAGCCGATTGCATTTTTGCATGCAGACCATGTTATTCGAGATCTCGATGGCTTTACGTATTCATTTCAACAGGCTGCAGACGCTTCAAAACAACACAGCAAGATCACGCTGATAGGCATTGAACCAACTGGCCCATCTTCGGCGTTTGGCTATATTCAAAAAGACAGCAAGGTGGATGACGGTGGCTTGCTCTATGCGGTAAAGGGGTTTAAAGAAAAACCTGACTTTGAGCTTGCTAAGCAATACCTTAAAAGTGGTAAATATCTCTGGAATGCCGGCTACTTTGTCGGCTCTATCGAAACATTTAGCTCGGCACTTCAAAAGTTTTCACCCGACTGGTATCAGGGTTATAAAACCTTAGCCGCTGCCCAAGCCGAGGAGGCATTTATAGCAGCATATCTTGATCTTCCGAACGACGCAATTGACTATATGTTAATGGAAAAAGACACTGAACTTTTGGTTGTTCCTGCAAGCTTCGACTGGATGGATGTTGGTTCATTTAGCGATGTTCATAAAGCAGTGGAAGCTGATGAATGCGGTAACTATGTCAATTGCCAGCAAGTAGCACTTGAAGATGTAGAAAACTCACTGATAATCAACCTGGAAGAAGATAAGCCGGTCGGTGTAATTGGTCTTGATAATGTGGTGGTCATAAATACAAAACACGGCTTGCTTGTTGCTCGTAAGGATCAAGATCAAAAAGTTAAAGATATCGTGAATAAACTTAAGGAGCAGTAATGGCAAAAAAGTTAATAGCATTCGATCTAGACGATACACTCGCCATTACGAAGTCACCGATTACAGATAGAATGAGTCAACTGCTCAGCCAGCTCCTGGAGCTTCACGAAGTGTGTGTGATTTCTGGTGGTAGATTCGAACAATTTGAAACTCAGCTGCTTGCTAATCTGGAAGCAAATCATCTGTTGCTTAGAAAGCTGCATATTATGCCAACGTGCGGCACGAGGTACTATCGGTATAATGAAATAGAACAAAAGTGGGCCAAACAGTATGCCGAAGATCTTACTAGAGAAGCGAAACAGAAAATTATAACGGTACTCGAAGAAGAGGCCAAAAAACTCGGCCTCTGGATTACTGATCCTGCCGGCGATATTATTGAAGACCGTGATAGTCAAGTGACATTTTCAGCACTTGGCCAAGAGGCTCGGCCAGAAGATAAATACAAGTGGGCCGAAGAATACCAAGAAGAGAAAAAAGAACTCCACAAGAACGTTTCGGCGCGTTTGCCTGAGCTTGAGGTTCGGCTGGGGGGCAGCACTTCAATTGATATCACTCGCCCTGGTATAGATAAAGCCTATGGTATGCAAAAACTCATAGCTGAGTTAGAGATTTCAAAAGATGAAATTTTGTTTATTGGTGACCGGCTGCAAGAAGGCGGCAACGACTACCCGGTAAAAGCGATGGGTATTGATTGCATTGCCGTAGAAAAATGGGAAGAAACCGCGCTCGTAATCGAGACCTTAATAAAGATTGGGTAAATCTTTTAGATACCGTTTTGGGCTACATACAGCGACCATGCTGATAAAATCGAGGCATTAATAATCTCAGATTGTGCAATCTTTTTTGTAATTTCATCAGGAGAAAACCAATAATCTTCAAACGTTTCAGTGGGGTCAGGGGTCCCGGACTTATGCTGCAGGTTTCGCGCCACAAACACATGCATCTTACTGTCGCTTCTTCTGTTATTGGTATAAAAGGAGCCGATTAACTTGAGCTCGCCCACTAGGCTAGCCTCTTCAGAAAGCTCTCGTTCTGCAGCTGTTTGTAGTGTTTCCCCATCTTCCACGCCCCCACCTGGGAATTGAAACAGCCATTCGTTCGGTGGGTAGCTGTATTCTTTCTGAACCAAAATCTCACCACTTTTACGGACTGCAATAATCGTTACTGAATTCCTGGCTTTGCCGAAATGAAGGTATGAGGTAAGGTGGCCGTTTGGTAACTGAACTTTGTCTTCGTATACTTCAATTCTGGGATGTGTAAAAAGTTGCGTACTTGAGAGTTTTTTCCATTTTTTTGAGCTCATGTTTCTATGCCTTTCAAAAATTGTTGGAATTTTTGCGCAAATTCATCGGGACAATATAATCTACTCACTTTTGATATTGCAGCC
>CAZNJH010000052.1:0-5466 GCA_964573355.1 uncultured Candidatus Saccharibacteria bacterium
TCAACAAAATTGTTCAGGAGGGTATGACCAAGGCCAAAGATATTTTGACCAAGTATCGCACCGCCCTTGATAACATCTCCGTCCGTCTTGCTGAAGTCGAGACGCTTGAACGTGATGAATACGAGGCGCTCCTCAAGCAAGAAGGTGTCCCAATTAATGACATCTACAAGAAGCAGCGGGATGAGGATGCCAAAGCTGGGGATCCAACCAGTGCACTAGTGTAAAGACAAACATCATACAAAACCGGCGAGACCGTCTTGGTCTCGCCGGTTTTGTATATGACCGTTACGGTCGCTCTTCACCAACAATCCGTCCGTCTTCCATATTGATGATACGATCGGCCGACTGTGCATATTCGCGTTCGTGGGTGACCATCACTATTGTCTGTCCTTGTTCTTGATTGAGTTTGGTTAAGAGAGTAATAATTTGTTCACCAGAGATACTGTCAAGGTTGGCAGTTGGTTCGTCGGCAAAAAGAATTTTTGGTCGACCGGCAATCGCTCGTGCAATCGCGACTCGTTGCTGTTCACCACCAGAGAGTTCGGAAGGGAGATTTGGATATTTGCCGGGTAGTCCAACCGAATCAATTGCTGCACGAGCGATGGTCCGGGCGTCATCAAGTCTCGTACCGCGCATCATAAGCGGGAGAAGGACATTTTCTTCAGCGGAAAGGTCGGGCACCAGTGCGTAGTCTTGAAAAACGTATCCCAGTGTCCGAAGGCGGAAGTCCGTTCGTTCTTTCTCAGCAAGTGTAGTTGTTTCGGTGCCCGCAACGACGATACTACCACCCGTTGGTTCATCAAGTACGGAGAGTTGGTACATGAGGGTCGATTTACCAGCGCCAGACTTACCCATAATAGCGACAAACTCACTTTCCATAATCGTGATATCAATTCCGCGAAGGACGTGGGTAATAAGATTGCCGGTGCCAAATGATTTGGTGATACCTTTGCCAATGATGAGTGGGGTGGTTGGTGTCTGAGACATAGATGGATTAATTATACATGCGGCCATGAGTTCCAGTTCCAGCAATTTGTCCTAGGAAGGGACAAATTGGGAACGAAGTTCGCTATTGTCGCCTATGGCTCTGTAGCTCACTTCAGTTTTTACGACCAAGGATAGCATTAAGGGTGTTGCCTCGGGCAATCATGAGGGCGGGTATAAAACCGGCAACAAGTGTGGTAATCAAAAGAATCACAAAACGGACAGCGGTTTCTTCAATTGGCGCGACCAGAATTCCGTCACTAAATGGAAAGTTAATGGGATTCGCTTTGAAATAGGGGATGAGCATGGCGTAGGTAACAACCACACCAAGGAGAGCGCCGACGATGGCATAGATACCCGCTTGTACGACATAGGCACATTCAATGGCTCGCCGATCGATACCAATTCCTTTGAGGATACCGATGTAGCGACGTCGAGCGAGCGCATTAATGAAGATAATAATAAAGATGGTGATAGAGGCAACCACCAGGCCGATTGAACCAATAAAGGTTCCGAGGAGATTCATAGTGTTTTTGATATCAGTCAAGAACTTGGGTACCCCTTCTTCGTAGGTTTGAATCTTGGCGAGGTTTCCGAGTCCACTTCCGACCATGGCCTCTTTTAGTTTGATGTTGTCGTTTGGTTCGTAGAGGCGGACAACAACCTGATCGGCATTGCGGTCAATGCGATTAAAGAGTCGTCGGAATTCTCGTTCGGGAATGTACGTGTTGAGTGACACTTCATCCACTTTTGATTGGACAATTCCCTTAACGACAAACTCTTTGGTGATTGAACCACTCGTGAGGCGTACCGTATCACCAACCTCAACTCCTTCGACGGTTTCAAAAATGTCTCCGTAGTTACTTGCATATTCTTTAGTATAAAGTGCACCGAGGAGAATTTTACCTTCGTCCTCTGGACTGAGATATTCACCAGCAATCAGCTCATCGGCGAGAGCCGTCATTCTTTCTTCACTTTTAGGATCGATACCAGTCACTGTTATATTGGCAATATCTCGTTCACCAGAAAGGTCTCGGCGGAGTTGATAGTTAGCTTCGAGCACTCCCGCTCCTTTATAGCGTACGGAGTAGGCAGATACTTCGGGATAGGCCGATAGTTCTCGGACAAAACGTTCGGTTTCAAGGATATGGTCTTCATCATCGCGTGGACTAATAATCATATCGCCGAGGGACTTTTCACGAACAGCTACTTCAGCACCGACAATCAGTCCAACCAAGATGCCTGAAACAGCGATGAGATTGAGGAAGGTCAGCATCATGACAAAGACAATAAGTAAGTTTGTCCAAAGACTCGCCCGTTGTATTTGGCGCCAGCCGAGCAAGAGTCCAATTTTGAGAGATTGCATAGGAGTAAACCGATTTAAGGCGCCACGATGGTCGTGCCTGGAGCAAGACCACGAATCGAGACGTAGCCATCGTTGCCACTAAAGAGTACCTCTACTGTGCTGGTGCTGATGCTGGTACCAGAAAGTGTGCGGACAAAGGTCCCCTCAGGTGTAGTAATGAGGTAACGGGTTGGGATCTTGCTTGTACTTTGACTTGCGCCTGTGACAATATCGATATCGGCATTAAGACCGCCACGAAGCCACGCTGGCATTTCCGGAAAGACAATCTTAACCTCGAAGTAGGCGACACCATCGATGGTCGTTGGGAGTGGTGAGATGTAGGAGACGCGACCAGTTTTTATTTCATCAGCCTTGGCATCAAAGACGACCCGAGCAGTCTGATCAAGAGCGATTTTGGTGATATCAATCTCCGGTACACGAGCGACCACCTCAAACGCGTCCGCCGCTAGAAGGGTGATGACGGGTGTGGTTGGGGCGGTCTCGCCCGGCAGAATATCAACAGCAGTGACCTGTCCGGCAAATGGTGCAACAATTGAACGGTCACTGAGCGTAGCGCCGATTTCAGTGAGTGTGGCACGGGCCTGAGTCACTCTCGCTTCGGCGGTTTTGATATCAGTGTTCAGAGGATTGGCATTCTCAAGCGTTTGCTTTTTCTCAGCCAGACGGAGTGCCTCACCAGCTGTGGCGATGGCGTTGTCTCGACTGGTGAGGGCGAGATCAAGGGCATTCTTCAGCGTAATATATGAAGTACTGCGCGTATTCGGGATTTCGATTTGCCAAGTAGTGTTGTGGTAGGTTTCATTATCAGCAAACTGGGCTTGCAGGCCGCAGGAACCAAAGGGTACTGGTTGATCGACGCCGACTGAGTACGTACCGGTTTCTAGTCCTGTTAGTCCAAGTGAATAACCACTAGCAGCTCCAGAGTTATAAACACGGAGTGTGTAGGTGCCAGACTCTGCACAGCGATAGGTGCCGGTAATTGTCGGTGCTGGGGAAGATTCAAACGGGTCGGTACTTTCGGCCGCGAGTGCACTAGAGTATAGAGCTCGGCGTGCGTTATCAACCGCTTGATTACTTTCTTTGGTCACTCGTTCGACTTCTGCCCGGGCCGCTTCAACACTAGCACTTGTGACCGCCTTCGCTTCTGGGCGGACACCACGGATAAGATTTTCGAGATTGGCTTCGGCAATGGCGAGATCAGCTCGGGCTTTGTCGAGATTGGCGACTTCGCGCGCACTCCCGAGTGTCGCGAGAATGGTCCCCGCTTCGACCTGGTCACCTTCTTTGACCGGTACCGCAGCTACTACCCCTTGGGTAGGGAAGGCGAGTTCGGCCGTGTTGCGACTCTTCGTAACACCAGAAACCGATACAATCGATTCGACCACACCCGTTTCGACGGTGGCTTGCGTGAGTCCAAGAAGGGGGTCGCGCGTCAATACGCTGACGAGAAAAAACACACACGATCCAATCGCGACGAGTGCCACGCCAACAATAACTCCATGCCGAAGAACAAATGAACGCATGATACAGGTAGTGTAGCATGCGGTCATTTGAAATATCTTTTTTATAACAGCCGATGAGTAATAAGTGAACCGCGATATACTATATTTATAAGTAGTGAACATATGGCACGGCGTATTGAAAAAAATAAAGCAATAAAAATGCGCGAATCAGGCATGAGTTATTCGCAAATTAAGACAGAGCTCGGTGTCAGCAAAAGCACTCTCAGTCTTTGGCTTCGCGATCTGCCATTATCTGATGCAAGGTTGCGTGAATTGCGTGATTTTAGTCAAGTGCGGATTGAAAAAACGAGAGCAACAAAACTCAAAAATAAAATCCTTAGACGAAATGCTGTTTTAGAAAACATAAAGCTGGATTTCCAAAAAAACAAAAATCCATTATTTATAGGTGGTTTCTATCTATATTGGGGTGAAGGAACTAAGAGTGCTGAATACACAATTGCTTTGACAAGTACTGACCCGGGTATCATAAAAACATATATAGCTTGGTTGAAACTACTTCATATAGACATCAATGACTGTAAAGTGAAGCTTCATTTGTATGCTGATCAAGATGTTCAAAACAGTATTAAATTTTGGAGCCAATTAACAAATCTTTCAAGTCAGCATTTTTATAAACCATACATAAAAGAGTCAACATTAAAAAGCAAAACCTATAAGGGCATGTTTGGTCATGGCACCTGTACCGTCTACTACCATAATCGTAATACTTACGAATACGTAATGGCTGGTCTTGAGGTGCTCAGAAATCAACATTAATGTCCATCCACCAGGATTCGAACCTGGGACCATCCGTGTATAAGACGAACGCTCTACCAACTGAGCTATGGATGGTTTCGTGGCATACTATACCCTGAAATAGGTCGTGACTCAATGCTGTGCAAATTTTGGTATTGCGCTATAGTGTTGCTAAAGAAGGGGGTTCTTTATGCGTCAGCTGTACAGCACTACCGCCTTGGCTCTCGTCGTTCCGCACTATGTTTCCTCGTGTATCGCACAGCAACAGGTGCCGCACCTGGAGCTAGTCTGCCACACCTTGTTTCGTATCAAGTTGCAGTACCATGAACTGCTCATTTGTGCGTATGAGGTTCGCGATATAATTACAGGAAAAGGTTTTGGTTGGCGGGTGACCGCCGACGCGGCCTATGCGAGTGCCTTCTGGGCAAACTTTAAACCAAACTAACAGCCGGCAACAGAAATGTTGCCGGCTGAGTCAGTTTTAAATCTTTTGTTAGATAGTCACGACAATATCCTTTATATCCTTGCGGACTTTGGTGTAGTGCTGCCAAGCGTCGTCGGCACTGCGGTACCCAAGGGCGAGGGCGACGGTAGCATGGAGGTTGTGATTCTTAAGGCCAAGTACCTCATCAAACGCATCAGCATTAAAGCCAGACATGGCATGGTTGTCGACACGAAGTTCAGAAGCAGCAGCCATCATGGTGCCAAGAGCGATATAGGCCTGGAGCTGGGCAAAGGCGAGACGCCCTGCTTCACCACGACCAGTCATATCGCCAAGCATCATGTTCTTAAAGCCATCAAGTGCAGCTACATCCATGCCACGGAGACGGGCAGTACGCTCCACATACTCAGTAATGT
>CAZNJH010000053.1:0-3253 GCA_964573355.1 uncultured Candidatus Saccharibacteria bacterium
CTGGCCGATGGCGACGTACACGCACTTGATGCCCGAATCCTTCTGATTGATGATGAATATCCTCAAAATAAATTTCGATGATGGAAAGCTCGTTCTCTAATCTGATTTTCTTCTTTATTCTGATGTTTTGTAATGAAAAAATATTGTAAAATCTATATTAATATTTTCTTCGATATAGCGTATATTTCGTACAAAATACTTCAAATTCGTTCGTTTTAAAAAACCACCTTTTTGCGCAAACCACTCTGGGAATGTCCAGTGCCACAAGGTAATAATCGGGGTGATACCACGTGCTTTTAACGCTACAAAATACTCTTGATAGTGCTGGAGCGCCTCGGTGTTAAAGTTTCCCTCTTCGGGTTCTATACGTGACCATTCTATGCCGGATCGGAGTGTATTAAAATGCAATTTTTGGGCCATATCAAAGTCAGTTTTATAGCGCACATAGTGATCTGTTGCACGCCCAGAAACATAATTTTCTGGCCGGATTGCCTGTTTTTGAATGCTATCCCATATCGGTAAGTGCTGGTAATTGTACGGCGCCTGCGCCGCCTTGACCTGCGCAGTCTCTAGTTCCCAGGCAGTCCATTGATTATGATTGCCACCTTCTACCTGATGAGTTGAGATACTCGCACCCCACATGAAGGATTTTGGGAACCGAAGCGAAACTGTTTTTTTCTCTGTCATTACGCTTTAGTATATCAGGACTATCGGTGCACGTGCTATGCATCCATCAAACAACTGACCCCGACCGCCCAGTGACAATAGACGAAAATATTGAGAATTAAGCTTTTTTAATTTTGTTCACCACGTACAATGTTACGTAATTCCTGCAAAGCTTCTGCAGAAAGATGCAGTTGATGACGCTGCAAAAAATCTTCGAGCGCATCTTTCTGGACATGCGGCACTTCGCCCGTATATTCGCCAATAAGCGCGAGTAGTTCATCGCCATACCGTTCAATCATTTTTGGCCCTATCCCAGATACTGCTTTCAGCTGTGTACGAGTAGTAGGTTTATTTTGTGCCAACGCCTCCAAGGTGGCGTTGGCTGCTACCATATAGAGAGGAACACTTCGTGTAGCGCCCTCTTGTGAGCGCCATGTTTTCAGAAGCTGCAATAAGCCTTCATCTTGATCACGAGCAGTCGACGCATTTTTTGACTGTTCGACCTCAAGCTCTTCAGGGGTCTCTTGTGCCAACTTTTGCGAACTGGCTCGAATATGTTCATCGAACGTAAAAATTTCCGGATGCATTGCCATAGCAGTATTATTAATACCTTTTAAATACAGCCCGTCGAGGCTTCGTACGCGCGAAAGCGCAACATAGCCCATTCCTGGGGTAAACGCTCGTGACAAATCGATCTCTACACTGTCTAAACTCATGCCCTGGCTTTTATGAATGGTGATCGCCCATGCCAAGCGAAGTGGTAGCTGGGTTACTCGCGCGCGTTCTTTGCCATCTTCTTCGAGCGCCCAGCTATGCTCCCCGACCGTTATGACTTTTTTACCGTGCTGTAATTCCACCACTGGTTTATTTTCGTCAAAATCAATCACGCGGCCACGCGATCCATTCACAAAACCTTCTGAAAAGTTATTTGCAACAAACATAACTTCAGCCCCAACTTTAAGCTCCAACACTTCAGGCGCCAACACGCTCTTTACCAGCTGATCAACCTTAGCCTGTACACCATATGTCTCCATAGTGAAAACTCGTGCATCATTGGCAATAGCCTTCAGATGAGCATCGTTGATCTGTTCCACATCTTGGTTATGCGAATATAGTTTTGTCACGGAGCTGCCATGCGGAGCAGATGCACCCAAGCGCTCGCTGAGAGCATCAAAATGTACATCCAGTACTTCCCCTGCACGCATTGCCTCAAGTAGGTCAAGTAGTTGATCGTTCGTTTGTCGGTGTTGTTCTTGTAAATAACAGATCCATGGGTTAAGTTCTTGCCAAGCGTTCGAAAGATGAGCAAAATCGATCGCGCTCTCATGACGACTAATAGGCGGCAGCTGAAATAAATCCCCTGTCAGAATCACCTGCATACCACCGAATGGTTCGTCGGAGTCTCGCAACCACTTAGCCACTTGGTTTACCATATCGAGCCGCTTACCATGAATCATCGAGACTTCATCAATAATTAAAATGTCCGTATTGTTATATCGCTTCAGAAGTCGGTCGTTCTCCTTCAACCACGTGGCATCACGATCAGAAATTTCATCACGGATACCAAGACCCGACCAACTATGAATTGTGGTACCACCAATATGCGTTGCAGCAATACCAGTACTCGCCGTGATGGCTACGCGCTTTTTTTGGCGCTTTGCCCAAGATATAAACTGATTCAGAACGTAGGTTTTACCACTCCCCGGTGCTCCGGTTAAAAAAACCGACTCACCACTCATCATAACCCTCAATGCCTGTATTTGTTTCAAGTTTTCGCTCCACGATCGTTACTAGTAATACCATGGTAGCATGCAACCATTAACTTCTTCTCAACTTTATCTGTATTCTGGGTTTTCGAAGTCGAAGTGAGTGCCAGCTTTCCACTCTTTGGGCAGATTTCCGTATGCAGGAATTGGGTTATGCTTTAAAATCCAGGCCACATGCATCAGGTTCCACGTCATAAATGTGGTGTTTCTGTTTGTAAAATCACTTGCGAGACCAGCTCTTTTGCCATCTTCAATCTCATCTCCGTAACTCGGTCCCGGGCCAATTTCACCTATCCAGCCGGCATCTGCTGCTGGTGGAATCGTCATACCAATATGCTGCAGACTGTAGAGAATATTCATTGCGCAGTGTTTTACTCCGTCTTCATTACCGGTAACTAAACAGCCGCCGACTTTACCATAGTTACTGTAATGACCATTTGGACTAACATCCGAGGAGTACGCATAGAGTCGCTCTATTACTTTTTTCATTTCCGAGCTGTTATCACCAAGCCATATTGGTCCGGCGAGCACGACAATGTCTGCATGCTTCACCTGCTTATACAACAGGGGCCATTCGTCTTCCTGCCAGCCGTGCTCGCGCATATCCTGATAAACGCCACTGGCAATCGCATGGTCCACTGCACGAATCTGAGAAACTGCTACCCCCTGTTTTTCCATGATTGCTGCGCTGGTATCTATAAGTATTTGAGTATGACTTTTTTGAGGGGACTTTGTTAATGTACAATTAATGTACACTGCTTGTAACCCGTGGTACCGATTCGCCTCGCTCATGTGCACTCCTTTTTTATTCTCTCTATTGT
>CAZNJH010000053.1:3263-5244 GCA_964573355.1 uncultured Candidatus Saccharibacteria bacterium
ATTGTATACCCTTACACAAGGGGCAGAATGATTCATTCGAAGAGATACAGCGTCAAGAGCCTAATCACACACACTTAATTTGCAGGATACTTTTCGTGCACTATTATAGTACTAGTCGCTCTTGGCGAGCCTTATTTGCCCACAGATCAGCCATTTCATTACCTGGGTCATTGTTGTGTCCACGAACCCACGTTAATTGCGCCTGCGAACGACGATACAGCGGGCACACAGTCTGTACAATATCCAAATTTTTGATGCCACCCTTTTTCTGCCAGCCGTTTGCTTCCCACGCCAGCGACCATTTCGTAATCACATTAATCCAGAATTCACTATCGGTAAAGATTTCACACTTCGCTTCTGCCGCATGCTCTAAAGCCGCAATAAGCGCCATCCCTTCCATACGGATATTGGTTGCGTCTTTATCATAGCCCAATCTGACCGGCTCCATGCTCTCGCCGCTAACAAGGATTACAGAGTATCCCCCGGGGCCAGGATTAGGGCTACAACTACCATCGGTATAATATACGTTCAAATGTTGATCCTTACAGTCTTTCTGCTTGTTTTACTATGACAGCAATTATCTTAGCAGCTGATGTCCAAACTGAGAAGCTTAGTCCCTACGCTCGCGTGCTGCCATCTTCATAAAGCTCAATTGGTTGTGACTGATTCCAGATAGCATCAAACAATGCTCGCTGCTGATTGGCAAAGTCGACATCTTCAACAATAAGTATGTTAACGGTCGGCTGAACCTTATAAAATGCAACTACATCTTCAAAAACAAGCACCTCTGCTTTTATCGGCAATATAGCTGGTGTCACCTGTCGAACCTCAAGCGAGTGTTCTATAAAGCCTTCAATATCCGTCCATGGCTCAAATCTAATTTGATTGGTAAGCTGTTTTATTTTAATCTTGTGATCCCTCCATGCCTCACGCATTTCTTCCGCTTCTTCGCTTGGGATAAGATCGCTTAGCGAACTGAGCTCGATAATCCGAATGTCTGTGCGACTCACAACTGATCGCCGATTAACTTCAACTATGTCCGACAATTTATTAGATTTTATAATTCGCATAATTACCTTTCTTATTATTTACTTGTGTATGCTTTGCAAAATAACGACTCGTACCTATCACAACAGCTGTTAAAAAATTGATAGAATACAGATAAAGTGGGTAAAGTATCAACACAACGTCCCACCTGCCAACGGAAAGCACCCCTAGCAACGCCGCCAACGCGCTCGCGGCAAAAGTAATTGGGCTATCACCTAATGGATCTTGAAGTGATTTTCGAATTGTCGGCACAACTGCGACCATATCCGCCACAACAGCTCCTGCAATTTGCCAGAACGGTGTATGAGACAACTGCCAAAGCAGCAAGCCGAACACTGCAGCGAGTAAGCACACTCGGTCTAATTTGCTCCAACCCCCCACACCATAGCGAAGCGAAATCCCAAAGATCACTGCTGTAATACATAGATCTCCCACTAAAAAATAAATGGACTTCCCAGCACCTGCTGTGCCATAGGCAGCAACCGCAAGCACAAGTACGAGTGTCCAAATCCCCCATGTGGCACGCTCCGGTTGAATCTCGCGCTTGAGAATTGAATATACATATGGAATTGCACCGGCAACAGAAACTACAAATGATAATTCTGCTAACATTAGACTCCTTTCGCACTGACCTAACAGGAGTATAAATGAAAGCTTGTGATTAGTGAAAAAGTTGTCTGTACATGCAGACATTTATATGCTACACTGCACACATGCATGTTGATAACTCTCTAAAAAATAAAGTTGTCAGATATTTAAAACAGCTGGGCTTAGAGCACGAAAAAGCTTTGGTGTACCTCTTTTTGCTCCAGAACGGTTCACAAACCGTACTGAATATCAGTAAGGGTCTTAAAACGGGTCGTACAAAGCTCTATCCATTGCTCGAAGAACTTGCTGAGGCGCAGCTGATAATTATTCATGAACGTCACTACGG
>CAZNJH010000054.1:0-5224 GCA_964573355.1 uncultured Candidatus Saccharibacteria bacterium
GGGCAGTACTGTGTGTTATACGACTTAAATAATCCATCTGTTAAGATAGGTTCATGGGCTATATGAACAAGGTCGTTATTGATGAATGGTCAGACTTTAGCGAAGAAGACTTAGCTAAGTTTGGCGACGAAGGTGACGAGGCACGAAAAACCTTGCTGAACCCGAATATCTTAAGACTTGCGGGTGATTTAACTGATAAAAAAGTATTAGACGCTGGCTGTGGCAATGGCCACCTTTCTCGTAAACTAGCCAAGCTCGGTGCTAATGTAACTGGTATTGAGCCAAGCGATTCATTTTATCAATACTGTGTAGAGCGAGAGCAAACAGAACCACTCGGTGTACATTATGTTCAGCAGGATCTTTCGTTTCTTAATGTTATTGATACTTATAACATTGTTCTTCTCGTCAATGTATTAATGGATATACCAGATTATGAATTAGCCCTAAGGAACTGCGCTAACTCATTAAAGTCGGACGGAACACTCATACTTTCAATTTTACACCCAGCATTTCCGGGTTTTGAGTCCGACTGGCAAACGATGGGTAAGGTTGAGATTAAAGAGTACTTTAACCCTGAGCCGATTAAGCAGAAGTACGGATACTTATTCCATAGACCGCTTCAAGACTATATGAACCTTCTAATAGAGAATGGCTTGACCATTGAGGAGCTGGTTGAGCCGAAGCTTGAAAGTGGCGACTCTCGAAGTGCGCATGTCCCCCAATTTTTAATGATTAAAGCCAGAAAGATTTAGTACAGGTCGATTGTTTTAGGCAATGTGTAACTACTACAGGGAATATAACGACTCCTTACGCCTTCTATCAAGTTTGTACTGCTGATATTGCACCTCCAGTAGTTCTCTCCAGCGCAGTAATTCATCAATCAAAGGGTGTAAATCTTTCTCTCGGTGCACCTCCAACTCGGTTATGGTAATACAGAAGTACAAATTCCTGTGTTTTGTGTATCAATATAAATTTGAATACAAATAGATACTTCACAGTAAATAAGATATATAACAGACCTCCAGCAAAACCTAACTTCTTCAGCTAGATTAAGTGGAAATACTCGACTTGACTAAATAGCCTACATTCCTTGCGGCAATCAATCTTCTTGCATAATCATCTGACCAACCGAGTTCAATAAATCCAATGGCATCAACTCGCTCTCCTGTTGGGGATGGAAAACGCTTGCGTGTATAGTAACGATGCCTGGAAGTAAAATCGCCCAATCCAAGTTTTCCTAAGTAGTGCAGTCCTGTCTTTGTAGCCAGTTCACGAATGATTAGAAATTGTTCATCAAATTCTGCTGAAGGTAAAAGCACGGATGAGGTTACTGTGGTATCTACTGAGCATAATTCCTGAACAAGCGTGTCTGCGTAGTTTGCAGTGTCTTCTCTAGCTATGCGTGCGAAATTGTAATGTGCATTAGCTCGTGCATGCTTAGGGTCATGCAGGGCTAGCTGAGTAGTCAGATCAACCACTATATCCTTACCAACTAATGGAAATTCATTGGGCACCATATTTATTATAATATCAGACAAGTTGATTTAGTTACGACTAGCGCACCATAGTCCTCTTAGCCTAGTTATATTAGAACAGGGTAATATGCCTCTGTTTTTGATATCATAAAACCATGCCTAGTCTCAGAGCAAAAGTAGTTACCCAAGCCATCAAGCACGGTGGCTTACTGAGTGGCCCCATTACTGCACAGAACCTCGAAGAGAAGCGAAAGGTGTTCACGAGCCTTGAAAAGTACTTCCCTAAGTCATGCTGGGCAAAAGTGATACCAGTCAGCACTGAGTTGTTCAGAGGTGAATGGATTACTGCTCCGCAGTCACAGAAAGACAGAATCTTGCTCTACCTCCATGGTGGGGGTTTTGTCTTCAATGGCACGAAACTCTATCGTGACCTCATTGCTCGTTTTGCGAAAGTGACCTCGCTTACTGCACTCTCTATTGACTACAGTCTTGCACCCGAACATCCGTACCCAGCAGCACTCAATGAAGCTCTAGCAGCATATAAGTGGCTATTGAAGCGAGGCTACAAATCTGAGGACATAGTTATCGGTGGTGACTCTGCAGGTGGTGGTTTGGTGCTATCTTTATTGCATAGAATTCAAGCAGCAAAATTACCGATGCCAGTCTGTGCCTTTGTACTCTCTCCAGCCACTGACGCAACACTTCAGGAGGCGAGTTTTGAAAACCAGGACAAAGATTTCTACATTAGCTTAGAAGCTATGCGGTTTTTCATAGCCTCTTATTTTGACAGCACTCCAACCAACAACCCGATTGCCTCACCACTACTCGGATCTCTCAAAGGCTTTCCGCCACTCCTCATTCACGTTGATAAGAGTGAAGTTATGTATAATGATAGTAAGCGACTGGCCGACAAAGCCCGTAAAGCTGGTGTCACAGTTGAACTCTATGAAAGCGAAGGTCTTTTCCATGTCTGGCATGTGTTTGCCCGCTATATGCCTGAGGCAAAGCAGTCAATTCGTGCTATAGGTGAGTTTGTGAAACGGTTTGTAATCTAGTTGCAACTAGGTTCACCATGGCTCTCCAATACCTTTATACTTACTAAATCAGTTTTAAAAATTTCTTAAGCAAGCTTTCCACTTTTGTTTACAAAGATAAAGTAGTAGATAATTATGATATGCCTGCTGCAGAAACAATACTTCGAAGACCAAAAAATGAGGACTATATTGCTGATGCAGTACATCATCTTTGTACAGATCTTCAGATAGGAGGAGTCATTTTAAGCCATGAACTCGAAATAACTCGTTCCGAAGACCTATTTGACCTGCTTGCTAAAGGCATTCCTGGAGAATATACACCTCCTCGCGTGGATAATATCCAATATTTCGAGAATGAAATTGGTTGGCACGTAGCTACAGTTAGTACGTTTCCAGCCTTGCGAATGTGGTATCACGTTAGAGGGAACGCAAGGTTTAGTGTTGCGAGAGCCTTACCTGGGCAGCGGAGTGGCTTTTTTGTCTATGGAATAGAGGAGGTCGTGTCAAATAGCTTTGCCTCTCCAGCCATATTTATTCCAGCTCCTGGAGATATGCTGGTCTTCGTTGACCATGGTATGCCTGAAGTTACGGGAACATCTAGCTTCCATAGGGTAGATGTTATGCACGGCTCGGGACAGGAAAAGCGACTTAGCATAACTCGAGATCTTTCGCTTTCGGAAAAGTAGTTCCAGTAACGATGACAGTAGTCCTCCAATTCCGGTTATCTTAAAAAGATGCGAAAGCGTCTTTTTGTTACAATAAGAACAAATGAAGAATGATTTTTATAAACTATCAGGCTTGTTAGCCTTTATTATTGCATGGGTTGGTATGCTGATTGCAATTCTTACACAGGGAAAAAATAAACAAAAATCTATTAGCCTGCATACTGCGAACAGTAAATCCACCATTATTCTTTTAGGCGTACTGTCACCTCTATCCATGTTCTTGTTCATGATATTCACAACCTTCTGGATGGCTCCAACTTTTGATCTATCATTATCAATTATCGTACTGAGCATAATCTCATTTGCAGGTTATATTCTAGCCGCATGGTTTCCAGCAGTCGGCGGAGTGAGCGGAAAGCTACATGATATCTTTGCCTATGGTGCGTCATTGTTGCTTATCCCGATCTCATTTATCTTGGTTCTCTCGCCGAATATTTCTCTATTCGGTAGATTGATGAACGCTATCGCCTGTATTATCATGATTGGATCATTCGGCATCCTGTTATGGTACAAGCCTGCCAGAAAAAGTTATCTTTATTATCAGATAACTTACTTCTTGGTATTTGATCTTAGTTTGTTAGCTGCTGGATACATTCGGCATTAATAGAGCTTACGATGACCCCCAAGGCATAAGTACTTTGACTTGTAAATTATTTTGTCTCTATAATTAACTTTATGAAAAAGAATCAAAACGGCTTTGTCATCCTGGAATTGATACTTGTATTAGTTGTGTTCGTAGTTGTCGGAGGTCTGGTCACTTTGCGGTATTTTATTATGCGCAAGATCCAAGCATGGTCATTCTTTCATTCGGGGAATATGGCGATGGCTCACCGCAATCGTTTGCCGTAAAAGGTAATGCGCAAGATCCAGCAACAATAGGCAAGCCAGACGGTGTAGTGGCGTACGAACTTGTGCAGTCACCAAACTATACGCCTACCGGTATTCAAAAAGGGTCGCCGCAAGTAATGGGGACGGCACTGTTTCAAGTACTAGACGGGGAAAAGCTTAAAGTTGAAACGTTCCCGGGCAAGACTAAAGATCAGGTAGCCGGATTTACGGGCAGTGCACAAATATACGAACGCTAATACCTGCAAACGGAATAGTCCCCCATATACAATAAACCCATCCGTCTCGTAGCTTTTTGGGGCATGATTCCATGGGCGGCTACAATGAAGCGGTACTCACCCTATTTTGATATAGTTATAATCATGAAGACCACGTATGAGACAACCATTTTGGGTTTTGGTAACCACGCAGCTATTGAGATACCAGAAAATAACCTTGCTGAAATCGGTGGGAGCAAACGAGCACCTCTCAAAGTGAGTGTGAATGAGCATACGTATCAGAGTACGGTCACTGTGATGGATGGTATATGTATGGTGGTGTTCCCGACCAGGGATAGATTAGCTGCAGGCGTTACATCCGGAGACACGGTTAATGTTACGCTCGAACTAGATGCCGGTTACCGTGAGGTAGCGGTACCAGCTGCATTAGAATCTGCACTGCAGGCAACCCAACTCTCAGACGCATTCAATGGTCTTATATATTCCAAGCGTAAAGAATACGCTCGGCTAGTCGCGGATGCAAAGGCTGAGGAGACACAAGAGCGACGGATAGCAAAAATAATTGCTGAGCTTAAATCTGACATGTAGGTTTCGTGACTCGTTTGAATTATAAAGTTCGATGATGCCGTTATAGTCCGGACGACACGTACATAGCTGAATGAGCTCATAACTTTGTTATGATTAATCTATGGCAAAAATCATTTTAATCACCGGACCGTCAGGGGCTGGAAAATCGAGCATCGCTCGACAATTTCTCGAAACACAAACTGATTCATGGGCGTATATTAGTCAAGATGACATTCGCCAACTTGTTTTAACTGGCTATGCTTCTGCGGATGGGTTACGATCAACATGGAATGAACAGACCAGATGCCAGTGGGAGGCCTCAATTGCGCTCTGTGCCGTCATGGCAAAAGAGTATAAAA
>CAZNJH010000055.1:0-5200 GCA_964573355.1 uncultured Candidatus Saccharibacteria bacterium
ATAACGGCTTGTGGTTTATGTGAACTTGCCGCCACATGATCCCAGAGGGATCGATAATGATTAAGGCCGTCCTGACCTGAAAACAGCGCAATTGCTGGTTCTTTGGTGATTTCAGGTGATGTTATTAGAGATGTCGGTACATACGGTAGATTTGCGGTTACTACGTATGGCCGCGTCTGTGCAATATGGGGCAGGCCGTCTTTCATTAGATTCCGCTGTTTCCATTGAACCGTGACACCATGAAGCCGAGCATTTTTTTGGGCTACTTTGAGAGCGACGGTTGAAATATCAACACCGGTGACATGTAGAGTGGGCAGTAATTTTTTGAGCGTTATAGCTAGGCAGCCGGATCCAGTACCCATATCAACAATCGTGTTAAGTGTAGCACAGGTACTAGCGAACGCGACAGCTAGATCAATCATGTCCTCGGACTCGGGTCGTGGAATTAGTACATCCGAGCTAACCAGAAAGTTATGGCCGTAAAATTCTTTTGAACCAACAATGTATGCAAGCGGAACTCTTGATGTTCGCTGCATAACAAATGTATTAAGTTTTCGTATTTGCTCAGCAGCTAAAGTTGAGTCATCATGGCCAGCTAACCAGGCTCGATCTTTTTGCAGTGCTTGTTCCAGCATGATGATACAATCGAGGCGAGCCGAAGTGATGCCTGCCCGCTTGAGTATCATCGTGTGTGTTTGAAGCCACGAGGCAATAGTGCCCCCAGACTTATCTGCATGTGTATCTAGGGCGAACATTTTCAACCATCTTATTCTTTAGAGTTCCGTTGTCGTACGACTTCATAGGCAAGCACGACCGTAGCTGCACTCACATTCAATGAGTCTGCAAGGCCCAGCATTGGGATAGCTACTTGTATGTCACACGCATCCATAAGCCGATCACTTAACCCAAATTGTTCGCTTCCCATTACAATTGCCAACGGCTGCTTCATATCGGCTTGTGTGTAATTATGTGATGTGTGGGGTGTGGCGGCGAGCGTTTTGATGGACCTTTCTGCACAAAAACGGAGCACATCGTTGACGTTTGCAACGGCGATCTGCATGCGAAAGAGTACTCCGGTAGATGATCGAACAACATTGGGGTTGAAGATATCCGTTACGGGATCACATACAATGACTGCTTCAGCTCCGGTTGCATCAGCGGAGCGCAAAATAGTACCCAGGTTACCAGGCTTTTCGATTGATTCAACTATGATGATGAATGGGGTTTTTGATAAATTTAGATCTTTAAGGCTGGTGTGCCATTGTTTACCAACACCAATAATACCTTCCGGTCGATCTCGGTAGGCAATTTTTGCGAACGCTGCTTTACTGAGCTGAGTAATAACCGCACCTGATTTTTCAGCAGTTTCTACCACAGAAAACTCGTTTTTGCCAAGAAACCACTCGGGGCAAAAATAAAGCTCCTGAAGTTTAAAACCGGTTTCAAGAGCTCGAACAACCGGACGGTAACCTTCTATTATGAATCGGTCATCAGTGTTACGTTTCGATCGTTTCGCAAGCTTTACCAGATCTTTTATGACCGGATTACTGGTGCTGGTTATGTGTTTTCTCATGTATTTTCTCGAGCAAGTTGGTTTTCGAATGACTGTAGTTTCGCAATAATATCTTCAATATCACCGTTTAAGGCAGCAGGGATATTCGAGCGAGAATAGTTAACACGGTGATCAGTGATTCGATCCTGGGGGAAGTTATAAGTTCGTATTTTTTCTGATCGATCACCTGAGCCAATTAACGATTTACGTTGCGCTGAAAGCTTGGCATTTTCTTCATCGATTTGTTTTTGAAGCAGGCGAGACCGAAGGACGCTCATTGCTTTGAGCCTATTTTTGATCTGTGATTTCTCATCTTGATTTGTTACCACAATACCACTTGGTATATGTGTAATACGTACGGCTGAATCTGTGGTGTTGACACTTTGCCCACCGTGACCAGAAGCACGGTACGTATCTACTTTTAAGTCGGATTCTTTAATTTCGATATCTGTTTCTTCTGCTTCGGGCATCACTGCAACCGTGACAGTTGAAGTATGAATACGGCCTTGGCTTTCTGTTGCCGGAACTCGTTGTACGCGGTGGACGCCGCCTTCAAACTTCAATTGCTTGTATGCATCATTACCACGCACCATAAAAATAACTTCTTTGTATCCGCCTGAATCGTTGGCATTTTCACTCATAATCTCGGTTTTTAGACTGTGTGTTTCACAGTATCGAATGTACATTCTCAGCAGTTCGGCTGCGAATAAGCTTGCTTCATCACCACCTGCGCCAGCACGAATTTCAATCACACAATTTTTTTGATCATTTGGATCTTTCGGTGTAAGTAATTCGGTCAATGTGCTATCAACAACTGCGATTCTTGCTTCTAGTTCAGGAATTTCTGCTTTGGCAAGATCAGAGAGCTCGTTATCGTTGCCGCGCAGCAGCTCATGAGCTTCTGTAAGCTGCTTCTTGAGCATGTTTTTTGTATCAAAGGCGCGCACAACTTCTTCAAGTTCGGCGCGACGGCGGTTTTTTTCACCAACTTTTGGGTCAGAAAAAGCGTCTGGTGCATTGAGCACCTCGGTTAGTTGAGTTAATTCGCTTCGTAGTTTTTGTTCAACTTCCATATATCTTATTCTACTAAAAACACCGCCACAATAGTATGGCGGTGTTTTTAGTAAACCAGTTATTTTTCGTCTGTGTTGGTGACTTCTTCAGTGGCTGATACTGCCTTGGGCTTCTCGGTAGTCTTTTTTGTAGACTTTGTATCCGCCTTCTGGGCAGCCGCTTTTTTTGCGTCAAGCGCCTTTTTAGCAGCCTCAGCGCGAGCTTTAAACTTATCAACTCGACCTTCAATATCAAGTACTTTCTCTTCTCCAGTGAAGAATGGGTGAGAAGCGCTTGAAACATGCACTTTGATCAGTGGGTATTCGTTGCCGTCCTCCCACTTGATGGTTTCGTTCGTTCCTGCTGTTGAGCGGGTGAGGATTTTTAAATCGCTTGATGTATCTTGAAACACTACGAGGCGGTAGTCTTTCGGGTGTAGATCTTTTTTCATGGTCACCTTTAGTCCAATTAGTTAGAAGCGGTTAGCAGGGGACAAAATTGCAGTCGCTTTTTAAATATAACCTGACTATACTATCAATAACAGATAAGAAAGTCAATGAAACCCAAGCAGTGTGCGTCCTAAGCAGTGCTTGGGCTATGCGAACAGATTATTGTTTTCTCAGATAGACCGTGTCATCGGTTTGATCATCTGTCGATTGATCTGGTATCGCTGGGGTCGCGGTTGGGCTTTTTGTTTTGTTCTTGCCTCCACGCTTGCCACGACGAGTCTTCTTCTTTTTTGGTGCTTCGGGTGAATCTTGGGTCTGGGCTTGATTTTGATTTTCTTCAGGAACAGCATGCGTGAGTTGTTCAACCCCTAAAGCCGAGCGGGCTAGTTTTTTAGTGGCCGCACCTCGATCGAAAGATTTTGGCGTGGAAGGATTAACTGAAGTCTGACGCTTGTTGGCTTCGTTAACTCCTCGAATAATCGCTTCGACTTCTGCCTTTGGGTGAGCAAATAGCTGTCGGTTGTTCATGATGATTTGCTCTATTGAACCTTCGACGTAACCAGGCAAGTCCATTGTTCGAGCAGAAAATGGAACCGTTTTTTCACCATCGATCGAAAGATTAGCGAGAAAATCTCGGTTATTCAGCTGTATTAAATCGGCCCCTTCAAACTGTGGCTCAAAGTACTTTTGTAATGAGGTTGCGTCCTCGGGACTTACGCGGAATGAAATAATACTCCCAACGTTGCCAAAGACGGCGCCACTTACCTCTGGAATCATTTGTGAAATATACTGATTTGCAATCGTGAGGTTTAGTCCGTATTTACGCGCTTCGCTCAAAATGGTGGCGAAGGATTCAGTTGCAAAGTTTTGAAACTCATCAACGTAAAAATAAAACGGACGACGGTCTTCAACACGAGCAATATCGGCACGGCTCATCGCTGCCAGTTGTACCTTTGTGACAAGGAGTGAACCAAGAATTGCAGCATTATCTTCACCAATAAGACCACGCGACAGGTTCATTATGAGGATTTTCCCTTCATCCATTACCTGACGAACATTAAAGCCACTGGTTGGCTGGCCAACAATATTACGAATAATTGGGTTGGCAGTAAAGGCACCGACTTTATTTAAAATTGGCGCGACAGCTTCGGTTCTAAATTTTTCGTTCCAGCTGGCATACTCTTTATCCCAGAAGTTACGCACCACAGGGTCGGTAACATGGCTTACGGCTTCTTTTTGAAACTTGGTATCAGTCAGAAGTCTGGTGATATCGAGCATGGTGGTATTGGGTGATTCAAGCAGGGTTAAAATTGTATAACGCAGTATGTATTCAAGTCGCGGCCCCCAGCTGTCAAACATTTTTTTCAGTGAACCGATGATTTCTGATGCCACCAGTGTTTTTTGAGATTCATTTTGCACCTCAAGCGGGTTAAAGCCAATAGGGAATTCTGTATCTGCAGGATTGAAGTAAATGACATCTTTTATACGCTCAGGGGTAATGCGTTGGAGTGTATTAATCGCAAAATCACCATGCGGATCAATGAGTGCAAATCCTTGCGCGGTAGTAATGTCTGCTGCTGTCATAAGTTCGAGCAAGCCACTTTTACCAACACCGGTTTGACCGATAATGTATACGTGTCTGCCGCGGTCTCGTCGCGTCAAACCAAAATACTGATAATCTCCACGGAAAGTTGTGACACCAATAGGGCTGATATCAACTGAGCCCGGAGTGTAGATAGGCAGATTAGAAGGTGGCTCACCAGTTCTGGCTCTAGCCCATACAATTCCGGGGGTGGCAACATTGCTGTGGGGCAAATGATAGACGCTTGCAAGTTCTTCAATATTGAGTATGTACCCTTTGTCAAAGAAGCTTCGCGTTTTGTATTTTTCAAAATCTTCAAATTTACTTGTGGTTAGTTTAAAGCCATTGAGATTAGTTGTGTTGAACTGTTTAAATGCACCGAGCAATGCCTGAATCTTCATGCGAGAGCTCAGTTGTACTTCGGGTGGACTGCTGTATAAAACCCTAATTTTAACTTGATATCCGAGCTTACGGCTTTTTTCTTCAATGGCCGTGATCCGCGTTTTATCGCGCTCTGAAATCTCAGTTTTCGTAGTGGTGGCAGTTTCTTCGGGTGGTTTCCAG
>CAZNJH010000056.1:0-5107 GCA_964573355.1 uncultured Candidatus Saccharibacteria bacterium
GCATGGAAGAAGAGTATGGTCTGTGTATACGAGCTGTCTTCTTGTGCGGCTGAGCTGTAGGGCGCATATCTTCCTTGCGAGCTGTTTGTGTCCGATTGGTTTGCCGTAGAAACTGGTTCGGTTTGCTGTGAGGACATGTGCATGTGTGATTCTGCCAGCGGTTTTTCTGAGCCCCGCAATGAAATAAATAAACCAACACCCGCCGTTATTACGACGAATGAGCCAAGCGCAACTTTGTGCCAGTACTTCATATGTTTCAATTATACAAGTTTTTCAGCTTGAAGCGCCAGGTCGATCTTGGGCTTATCAAAGCCAACAATAATGTTGTCACCAATTTCGATTACGGGGACGCCCATTTGGCCGCTTTTTTCCACCATCGCTTCAGCAGCTTCGCGATCTTCCTCTACATTTACATCGGTGTACTTAATTCCTATGCTATCAAAGTATTTTTTTGCCTGTACACAAAAACCACACCAACTGGTTGAATACACAGTTACGTTTGTTGCATTGCTCATACCACTACTCCTTTACTTCTTCTTTGCTAAATATTAACTTGCTCAAGGCCTGTTTGCTGGGTGAATCGGTGGCAATTTGAAAACAGACACGCTGGCCATTTCGCAACCGCTCAACTAAACCGGCTTCCGCTAGAATTTTCATATGTTGTGATACGCACGCCGGCGTAATTTGGAGTTCTTCAGCTAGCTGGCTGACGCAGATCTGCTGTTTTGTTGCAAGCAGTTTAAATAATTGAAACCTGGTTTTATCACCGAGGGCATTGAAGCTTTGAACTAAATTAACGACATGCGACATACTTAAATATTAAGCGTTTACTTAAACAAATGCAAGCTTTCAAATGGCATTAAAAAATCCTCATCTGAGGATTGTCGGTCCGCTTGGGGACGAGTGCTGCCATGGAAGAATCCATCTGGCGCACTCGTCCCCGCGCGGGTGGGTTGTGAGATGTTCTCGTGCTGCAGTGAGACTGCGCACAGTCGGAGATCACACTCCGTTGACGTTGGGTCACCCCCCGCCGATGCCACCTGCGCCGCCCGAGGTCAGGCAGCCGACCGTGTTGGGATCCGTGAACTGCTTGAACCCCGCAGTGTCATCGGGAACGTCCAGGGTGCTGTAGCGCAGGACGTCGTCGGTCGGAGATGCCACCTGCATCACGCAGCGCTTCTGGCCGTCGTTGGACTGCCAACGGGCTCGCATCTGCTTGCCCACGAAGAACACCTCCGTGAACTGACCTCCGATGGCCTCGGTGGTGAGGCGGTTGTTGAGGTCGCGCAGCGCGTTGGTGGTCTGCTCGTGCTGGAGCTTCTCGTTGGCCTGCGTGTTCTTGTACTTCACGACCCCGAAGACCGCGATGATCGCGAGGACGATGACGACGCCGATGAGCGACACCACCTTCCACAGGGGGATGCCACCTCCCGCCGCCCGATCCTGGGTACCCGTAGTCGTTCGAGGCGGGAGGCTGGAGCCGCCCACCGAACCTTCGCCCGTGCTGGGCATTGCAGTCTGGGTCGCCGTCATGGCTTCCCGCCTTTCTGTCGCCACGAACCGTTATCGTGGATAATAAGAACAATACAATACTTACATAAATAAGTCAATAATTTTACAGGTACTCTATCGGCTATGGGTCTTATAGCAACAGGCGCCATACCTAAAAAATACGTTCACTAGACAGGTTTGTTTAATATAGTTTATAAAACAATAGATAAGAAATTTAGTCAATGTTGTGTTCGGGCTTTATGTTTTGGTACAATTTACTACTGAATGGGACAACATTTAATACGTATCGTTTCTTTTAACATGCCACATGCGGGTAATTTTGTTGTGTACGAGGTACAACATGCTTAGCTTTTTGCAACAATTTGCATCAGAAGGTGGCATACACGTGAGCCTAAAAGCAGACGAAATTACAAAGGTTGGTGGTTTTACCATTACTACTTCGGTCGTATATGGTGCATTTTGTGCAGTGCTGCTCGCGATTATTTTGGTTGTCGGTGCTCGCGTTGTAAAGTTGCGACCAAAGCGTACAGTGTTAGGCGGCGCGCTTGAATGGATCTCAGAGTTTCTAATTAACCTCTTGGAAGGACCGTTTGGTTCACGTAAAAAAGCAGCAAAGTACGTTCCCTATTTTGGTACGTTTTTCATTTTTATTGTTTTTTCAAATGTGATGGGATTATTGCCAATTGTAGGCCCCGGGATTACCGTAAATGGGCTACCGCTGCTGCGTCCATTCACTGCAGATCTCAATGGCACGATTGCCATGAGTATATTTGCAATCGTACTCGTACAGTATCTTTCTATTAAAGAACAAAAACTGAGTGGCCACCTAAAGCACTACTTTAGTGATAAACCCTGGAACCCGATCAATTTCTTCATCGGAATCTTAGAGGTGTTTGGTGAACTGACACGAATCACCAGCCTGTCGCTTCGGTTGTTCTTGAATACTGCTGTTGGTGAAATTTTGATCGCGGTATTTACCAGTATGATTGCCCCGGGCGGGAAAACACCAATTGCAGTCATCCCAATCTTCTTTTTTGAATTATTAGTTGCCGGCATCCAGGCCTACGTCTTTACTATTTTGGCTGCGACGTATCTAGGTCTTGCCATTCAACACGCCGATCACGGCGATGACCATACCGTTACTCACGTTCCCGATGTGCCAAAAACAAAGGTCGAGGGTGCACGGTCGTGAGGAATTTGTTAAAGGGAAAAATTAATCTCGCCTAAGGGCGGGTACACAAGGGATATATATGAATTCACTCTTTGCAGCAACAGAAGCAGCTGGCGCTTGGAGTCCAGTTATGGTTAAAGCATTGATGCTCGCTATAGCACTCGGTGCCGCAGCTATTGCCCTCGGTTGGGTTGGCTCAAGTTACATGAAAGCTTTGGGTCGTAATCCAGAAGCTGGTAAAGCAGCTGGTCAGATCGTAATCATCGCAGCGATGATTGAGGTTACTGCCCTCTTGAGCTTCTTGCTCGGTGCTTTCTTGCTTGGCTAGAAGGTAATTTGGTGGCAGATTTTGTTACAATTTCTGCCACCAAATATATAAACGCAGTAGACACAACATTAAGGAGAAGTATGGAATATGAAATAAGAAATATGAGGAACCGGCACGGATCTGTTTGTCAGCATCATCTTTCGTATTTCGTTTTTCATATTTCAAATAGTATCGGAGATAAAGTTACATGAATCAAATATTGTCTGTTGTTGCAGCCACCGAAGGGGGCGAGCCCCAAGGCATAGCGGCGCTCGGTATTGACCCGACAGTGATTGTTTTACAGGGTATTACATTTATCCTATTCTTCTTAATTGTTAAGAAGTTTGCGTTTACAAAAATTGTAAAAGTACTTGAACAACGTCGCAAATCCATAGAAGGCAGCCTTGAAAAAGCCGAAGAGCTCACGAAACAAAATGAAGCGGCTGAAGTCCGCGTGAATGCACTGCTGAGCGAAGCTCGAAAAGAAGCCGAAGACATTTTAGGTAAAAGTCACGAAGAAGCCGGTAGTATTGTGCAGGCAGCCGAAGACGCCGCCAGCCAGAAAGCCGAGAAAATTATCGCCGATGGGAAATTGCAAATTGAAGCCGAGGTGCATAAGGCGCGTGAGGCACTTAAGAAAGAAACACTTCAATTGGTAGCGCAGGCTACCGAAGCTGTGCTTGCCCAAAAAGTAGATACTAAAACCAATGAGGCGATTATCAAAAAAGCGCTCTTACATTCTCAGGAAGGCAAATAACATGGCGGATTTGATCAAGGATAGACCGCCGTTTGGACCAGCTTCCGCGGCTGAACAGATATTTAAGACGCACGGAGATACAGCCGACTTCCCTGTCAATTTGCCGTGGAACGTTGGCCATGCGGTTGTATCGCACGAATTTCTGCTCGGAACAGATGAAGTTAGTATTGAAGCCGATCTTATACTAGATACAAACAGAAGGCACCCCAATCTTTTCAGCCGCGTAATGAACCTTGGGGAATGGCTGGGCCAGCTAAACGAGTTTCGCTTGGTTCCGCTTAATGAAGCCGAGTTGGCAGCGTTACAAACTGAGCTTCATAAGCTGGTAAACGAACCACATGAACAGGAGCAGGTGTAATGGCGCTTGATCGAGCTGATATTGCCCGCGGGTTTGTGACCCGTCTTGAAAAAGCCGGTGCCAAAAAAGCCGTAAAAGAACTCGCTTCTTTGCTATTAGAGCAGCGAATGCACCGTCAAGCTGAAGAAATCATGGCAGATATTGCAAAAGAGTACGCCCGGGTGCACGGTATTATTGAGGCTGAAGCGCGCACCGTGTTCCCGCTTTCGGCGGAGCTCAAAAAGCAACTTGTTGAACGCGTAAAGCAATCGACACACGCAAAAACAGTTATTTTACACGAACAAATCGATAAAAGCCTGCTCGGAGGCGTTATTGTAACAGCACCTGAAATGGAGCTCGATTTATCATTACGAACCAAACTTGCGAAGCTAAAGGCATAAGGAGATATATGGCAGAAATTTCTATAAAAGAATTATCAAATGAACTGCGCCAAGCGATTGACGAGCTGAAAGCTGCAGGCACCACACAAGATACTGGTGTTGTAATTCGCGTGGGAGACGGCATTGCCTGGATATATGGCTTAACAAAGGCTGGATATAACGAAATGCTCGAGATTGAGGCAACTGACGGAACGATGGTGACCGCGTTTGCACTCAACCTGATGCAAGATGAAATCGGCGCCGTTATTTTAGGTGAAGATATCAAGATTAAGGCTGGTGCTAAAGTGCGACTTACCGGGAAAGTGTTAGAAATTCCCGTTGGTCCAGAATTGGTTGGACGCGTGGTTAATCCACTTGGTCAACCGATTGACGGGGGTGCGCCAATTAAAGCGAGCGCTACGGGCTTGATTGAACAAGACGCCCCTGGCGTGCTTGATCGTAAGAGTGTGTTTGAGCCCCTTATGACCGGTGTGGTAGCAGTTGATGCGCTTGTACCAATCGGACGTGGCCAGCGTGAATTGATCATTGGTGACCGCCAAACTGGTAAAACGGCAATTGCAATCGATACTATGATTAACCAGGCGAAGCAAAAAACTGGCGTCGTTAATGTGTACGTTGCAGT
>CAZNJH010000057.1:0-5102 GCA_964573355.1 uncultured Candidatus Saccharibacteria bacterium
CATCAGCCCAGTGCTGATTTCACAAGTGTTTGGGCTTATGGGAGAAAGCGGCGAAGTTGCGGAAAAGTTTAAAAAACTGATTCGCTACAAATCGGGCGAACTTTCCGAAGAAGATACCAAAGAAATTTTAAAAGAACTAGGTGACATCCTATGGTACATCAATTCAGTTGCCAACTTGCTTGGTTCGGATTTAGAAAGTGTTGCGCGGCAAAATCTCGACAAAGTACTCAGTCGAAAATCTCGCGGAACAAGTAGGGGGAGCGGAGATAACCGTTAGTGCAACCGCTCTCAACCGACGGGCTCTACATTACTCGCAGGCGTAAAAAATGGAAGTTTGCGCACTTTAATAGCTATGAAAATTGTTTTGAGTTTGAGCGAGGCGGTAATGTTGACAGCATCAGGAAGCAATTGCGTGGTTTTTTTGCTGACCTTGAACGTTCACTTTCAGGTCAGCGTCCAGTTGTTATCGAGCTTGCGGCGGGAAATGCGCAGTTTAGTCTTGAGCTCGCTCGGCGTCACCCGGAGCAAAGCTTTATTGCCATCGATATCAAGGCTGACCGATTATATACCAGCGCTAAGTTAAGTCTAGAGGCGCATATAAAAAACATTGCATTTCTCAGAATGCCTATAACCGAAGTAGCACAGGTGTTTGAGCCGGGAAGTATTGATGAACTTTGGCTTACATTTCCGGATCCGTTCCCCAAAGAATGTAGCGCCAAGCACCGGCTGAGTCATGTTTCATTTTTGCAACAATATTGCAAAATTTTAAATGAAACTGGTACATTACGGTTTAAGACTGACAATCGGCCGCTGTTTCTCTGGAGCTTAGAACAGTTTGTTGCTGAAAAGTGGCAGTTTGACGAACTGTCGTTTGATCTTCATGGAAGTTCTTTACCGGAAGAATATAAAATAAAAACGTCTTACGAAGAGCGCTTTACCGCACAGGGAATCCCAACCAATTACTTATCTACTCGACCAGTGCACATAGCGTAAATTCTAGTCTGGAATAAACTCGCTTCGCAGCCAGTCATCAAGATCACCAGCTGACATAGCAACCACAAGATCACCTTTTTGGAGGTGTTGATCAATCGCTTGTTTTAACGCAGTATTAGTGTCTGCTACCGTAATATCTGCATGCGTAGCAGTCGCAGCGAGAGCCGAAGGAGCCAGAACTTCAGTACCGTCTTCTCGACTGAGATAGGTTGGCAGCCAGTAGACTTTTTTTGTTCCACTAAAACAATCACCGTACCCACCACTGTTAAGCAGCTCACGTTGTCGAATGTTTTGGTGTGGTTGATACACCACAACAACACTAGGATTCAGCTCCCGAGCCATTTGAATGGTCGCCTTAATCTCTGCCGGATGATGCGCGTAGTCTGTATACAGATTATCTTTAATTTTTTCAAATCGCCGCATCGTACCAGGGAACGAGCTGATGTTTTTTAATAACCGCCTCCAACTGGGCAAATCATTTTCAATCAACCCAATTCGATTAATGGCAGTGCATGCAAGCCAGGCATTACGACGGTTGTGTTCGCCTGCTAAGACAACGTCGGAAGTGTCCTCGGGTTTACTGGTAACGAAAAGATTGGCATCGGAATTGATTTTGTTTGCATCTGCTTCCCAGAGCACCGTGAGCTTGGATTGCATACTAAATTTCCTAAACGCACTGTAATAATCTTGTTGGGAAACATACGTATCGGGGTGGTCATAATCAAGTGAAGTGATAATACTAACTTCAGGGTGAAACGCTAAAAAGTTACGATCAAATTCATCGCACTCATAAATGAAGTACTCAGAGCCCTTTTGGTAGCATGCGGGCGGTCCAAACGAAAGCGTAGTGCCCACTGAGTAGCTAACAGGTATATCAAGCTGTTTGAAAAGCCAGACTAACATCCCGGTGGTGGTCGTTTTGCCGTGCGTGCCAGAAACGGCGATCATTTTAAGGTTAAGCTGCGTAAGTAATTCGTTTAAAAACCCACTACGTTTACTCGTTTTTATTCCATTGTTGTGAGCGAATACAAGCTCGGGGTGGTCATCCGGCAGGGCGGAAGTATGAACAAACCAGTCGATTGGTTGCTTTTTGTGTGTTGTAGCTATCTGGCTCCCATCTTGACCAATCAAAATGGTGGCATGTTTTTCTTTCACCAATTGCGTGAGTGCTGATGGGTGGAGATCAGAACCACTGACACTATAACCTGCATCGAGTGCTAAAAGCGCGAGCGGTCCAATGCCAACACCCCCAACACCAGAAAAATATACATGCATAGTTACTAGTATTGTCTATCAGATAGCAAGTGGCAAGCATGGTTTGCTACAATAAGGTGTAATGAACGGGTGGCAAAAACAGCGATTTTTACGGCACTGGCGCAGGTTGCATATAAAAAACTGGCAGCTTTGTATTGTGCTGCTCCTCGGTATCGCTAGTAGCACATTCTTTTTGCGTCAAAATAATCTTAAGATGGTAGCCCTAAGGGATGCGGTGATAGTTGCCGATAAAACCGGTGTCGACCTTACTGGATCGCTTGAGCGCCTTAACTATCATGTGTTTCACCATATGAATACAAAGATCGTGCGTCCGATTGAACTAGTCGAAACTTATAATCGTCAGGCTCAAGCAATCATTGAAGCCGCGAGTAAAGGCAAAGGGAGAGATGTGTATGCTGATGCGACAGCAGCGTGCGAGCGTCGCGGCGTGCCTTTGGCCAGCATTGCGCAGTGTGCGGCAGATTATGCGATCAACAATACTTCGGGCCCTGGTCCACAACAAATTGTCCTCCCGGATAAAAATCGGTTTACGTATTCATTCGCATCGCCGCTGTGGACACCAGATGCCGCAGGTTTCGCAGTTTTATTAACAGGGGTAACCGCGACCTGGCTTGCAGGAAGACTGCTTGAATACGTATTAGTTCGGCTTGTTATTCGCAGGCGCCTCAAGAACAGTTTTTGAAATTATTACCTATTGACAACAGATAATACCTGATCTAGTCTAGGGGTACGCTATAACCTAAGGAGGAGTTAATCTTATGGCACAATATTCCCACACAAACTCAAAAGGTGTAACATACTACTTGTTCACATCTGTAACAAAGCTTCGTGGCGGTAAAGAACAAAGAATTTATTACTTTAGCAAATCAGAAACCAATGCAAAAGGTGAGCCAACTGATCTACCAGAAGATCGAAAGGTTGAAGAAAACCCACGCAACGGATTCCTCGTTCTTAAAAAGAAATAGTTCAAACGTACGGGCTAGTTTAAAAATACGGCGTTATAGCCGTATTTTTATTGTTTGTTAAGTAATCTTGACTTTTTCGTGATGCTTATGGTAATAATTAGGTTAGAAACATAAAATACAAAGAAAGTCCGTTATGGCAATTATTACTGATAAAAAAACTGCTAAGCGAGCAGCTCCGGTAAAATCTTATAATTTAAAGCGAGATGCAAATGGGAAATTCACAACTGGATCTGGTGGACTCCTGTTAATACGAAGATTGAACTGGAAGCGTATAGTACCAGTCCTAGCTATTATTGGGCTTGCAGGTGGTTTTTTGGTGTATCAAAGTTTTGCGACTTCAGGGTTGATCCGACCTGTTTACGATTTAAAATCGTATTATCCAAATAATAAACTCTACACCACCCAGTACTTAGAAGGTAATAACTACATTACCGAGCAGCCATCACGTTCAGTTCTATGGTTTGAAAGACAAGACCAATATACGTTTAAAATGTATAACGCTGCTCCGCAAAATTCAGACAGGCGCTGTAACTACGATATTCTGAGTTGGTGGCCAGATAAAACTTTGCGCTATAGCCAGACTGTTTCTGAATGCCAAAACGGCAAAGAAAACAAAATTGTTTATGATGCAAGCTCACCCATAGTTCTTTTACCAAGTACTTGGAAGCAAGGGAGCCCCTGGAAGGTCACTTCAAAAACGAGCGCAAGATATTACGAGAAAGAAAACGGTAAGTACGTACTTAAGTGTACTGGCACAAATAACTATGTGAGTGAAATTCTTGGTATCGAAAAAGTTACGCCAAATGAAGAAGCAATTCGATGGCGCACGACGCAAACCACTTCATGGGGATCTGGAAAAGTAGAGGGAAAATGTTACCAAGGATATAGAACGCGTTGGCAAGAAAATTATTGGCTTTCAGACACTCTTAAGGCACAGGGTGGCGGTACAACGAAAGGGTTGCGTCGAACCCAAGGTGGGAATCTAGAAGTCGCCACTGGTCGATGGGACATCTGGTTCGATGGGTGGGCAGTTTTACCCAAATCTGCAATAGACGACACACAACCAACCGGTGCCAGGTTGTGATAACGGTTGAACATAAAAAAAGTAGGACTCCGCGTGGAAGACAATAATAAAATTGATCTCAGCAAGCTTAATCAACCGACACAGCAACATCCCGGCATGTTTTCAAAAATACGTAGCTTGTTTGTTAAACAACAAGCAGGTATAAGAAGAGACGACGCAGGCAAATTTGCGTCAGGGTCCGGCGGGTTAAATACGGCTAAAAAACTTGACTTTAAACGTGTATTGCCAGTAGTTATTGTAGTTGCGCTGGTGGGTGGCTTCCTTGTTTTTAGAAGTTTTGCCGCAACAATGTCGCCAACTTCTTACGACCTGCAATCCTATTACCCGAATCTTCAGCAAGCAGACCGGAAAAATGGGTTCTATAAAACTAATTACCTCGAAGGCAATAACTATATCTCGGGGCAACCACAGCGTTCGGTGTTGTGGTTTGAAGCGCTCGATGATTACAAATACAAAATGTATAACGCCGCTCCGCAAAACCCAGACAGGCGCTGTAACTACGATGTACTGAGTTGGTGGTGGGGGGCACTTCGTTACAGCGAAACGTATAACGATTGCGGCGATACACCAAACAGAATTGTATATGAAGAACCAATTGTATTCTTGCCTTACACCTGGGACTCTAAGAAGCCATGGGAACAAACAGGACGCGTCACAGCGACTTATTACGAAGGAGATAAAAAGGGCACACTTATAAAACGTTGCACAGGAACAACTGATTATCGGGCCCAGATTCTTGGCATAGAAAAAGTCACTCCACTTGAACCAGCGGTACATTGGAGAAC
>CAZNJH010000058.1:0-5038 GCA_964573355.1 uncultured Candidatus Saccharibacteria bacterium
CACGCGGAACAGTGTAATTAATTTCTTTATTCGTCATACCAACAATTTCGAGTGCGAAAGCTATATTTTCAAAGACAGTACGATTTGGCAGCAATTTAAAATCCTGAAAAATAGTTCCTATTTTGCGGCGTAGCAATGGCACTTCTTTGTCTTTAAGCCTGTCGTAATCAATACCGCCAACAACAATTTTGCCTGAAGTGGGTTTCTCTTCTCGAGTCAGAAGCTTGAGGAGTGTTGATTTTCCCGCCCCTGAGCTACCAACAATTAAAACAAATTCTTTTGGTGCAATATGAAGACTAATGCGATCAAGCGCTAAGCCCTTCTTTCCATATCGTTTGGTAACCCTATCAAGCACTATCATGCTTATGTATTGTACCAGACCAAAGATGTTCGCTCAATTACACAGAATCTGCGCAGACATCTTCAATCAAAGCCGAAATCTGCCGTGTTTGTAATGGTATCGCTAAGCCAAGTCCAAACGCAGTGCGTAGTGTGCCGCGTTCTAGCACGTCTACACCCGGCGCCGCCGTAAGTTCAGTCAACGCAACCTCAGCAAGATTTAAGGTTAAGAGTGCCTCTTCTGCAACCCCCTCCAAACGAGCATTTTGTTGGTGCCGACCCGGCGCCTCAAGCAACTCGCCTTCAACCTTAGGTGGGGCTGGTGTGCCGCTTATTTGGTCAAAAATTGCCTGTAAACCGGGTGTTACATCTGTCATGTGCGGAGAAAACACCAAACCTGCTTCTACGCCACAGAGCATAAATCGCTGTGCGATATGAGAGGCTTCTCCGCTCGCGCCGTATCGTAAAAGCGCACAAGCAAAAAAGTCGAATGTTCCTGGCTGCAATGCTGCTTTCATGGTCGCCGGAGAAAGCACGTGACTAAATTCAGCGTCATTTACATGTGCTGCCAACTGAGAAACACGACTAAGAAACCGTTCGTGATCTGTATACTCGGGTTGAGATTGCTGCTCTGAGCTTATCATAGATATTATTATAGCATAATATTTATAAAATTTCAATTTTAGTTAAGAAACGGCCCCAGGTCACCATCCAACACTTTTGCGGCATCCTTCACCTCAAATTTGCTGCGAGTATCTTTTACAAGCGTATACGGGTGTAAAACATAATTACGGATTTGATTACCCCATGCCGCCGCTTGATTTGGGCCTTTAAGTTCCGAGATCTTTTCTGCATGCTGCTCAATCTGCAATTGTGCTAATTTTGAGCGAAGTATTTTAAGCGCCACCTCTTTATTTTGTATTTGTGACTTTTCATTTTGAATTGAAACAACAATATTAGTCGGAATATGCGTAATTCTGACTGCGGAATCAGTTGTATTCACACTTTGACCACCGTGACCAGACGCGCGGAAGGTATCGATGCGTAAATCTTTTTCATCAATCGCAACTTCATCTGGTGTATCAATCTGTGGCAGTACCTCCACCATTGCAAAACTTGTTTGTCGCAAGTTGTCTGCATTATAGGGGCTGAGTCGAACTAATCGATGCACGCCATGTTCATGCTGCAATACACCAAATGCATGCGGACCGCTTATGGAAATCGCCGCCGATTTTATACCAGCTTCTTCTCCGGTAGACTGCTCTAAAATGTCAGCTTTATAACCTGCCTTTTCAGCCCAACGCACGTACATACGCAGTAACATTGCAGTCCAGTCCATAGCATCAACCCCGCCAGCACCTGACTGTAGACGCAGCACCACATCATGACCATCGTATGGACCGTTATACTTAAGCTGATGCTGCAGGGCTTCAAGCGCACGTGTAATCTCGGCTAGTTGCGTCTCGATATCACCACTCAGTGTTTCGTCTTGTAAGTCAGCAAGTTCTTTCAAATCTGAAATTTGCGCCAGGAGATCTTGCCACAGCTTAACAGTTGCGAGGAGTTTTGCCTGCTGCTTCGTAAGTTCTCTGGCCTTATTGGTATCACTCCAAATATCTGGTTCGGCAAGCTGCTTCGTCAGCGCTTCGAGCTGGTGTGCTTTTTCTTTAAGGCTAATGGCGGTTGCACCCGCTTCAAGCGCCTCGTATATCACTGCGATCTGTTTTTTCAGTTCCTGCATGCTGCTAGTATACCTGGTTAGGCAATAAGCTCATACGCCCATGGCTGCGCACGATGCAGCTTTTGGTAATCGAATGAACTACCAGGCACCTCAAATGGCAATTGATACTGGGGATACTTTTGACGTGCCATGTGGTACGCTAACCTCAACTCGTCACGCTCACCTACACACTCGAACGGCTTCATAACACCGTCGACACCTAGTAGGCCTTTAAAATCTTGCTCAAGTGATGGCTTGGCAAATAAGTCCTGTCCATTAAAAAGCGTCTGTAATCTTGCAGGTTCGACAAATGGTGCAAAGAGCAGGTAGCTATTAGCACACTTGGGGCATTCACCGCACCAGTGCAGTTCACGATTATCAGCGCCTTGGTGATAATTTGCGCGGTTACAAGATGAAAATGCACTCCCAAATTGCTCCCAAGCATGAGTGGCGAACAGTTCAGCAACTTTTAGTTCGCTCATCACCCTCAGGGGCGAACCAACCTGCAGACTGGATGATATCCTACTGGTAACATATTCGCTGAGCAACTGTTCGGCTTGCCAGGACTTTGACCATTGGTGATTGACCGCCAAATCACCCACATACTCATGCGCCTCTTCACCCTCGTGTCCAATTGCTGCGAGAACCTGGGCATTGCCATGTAAAATTGCGTCGATCAAGGCATAGCTTTCAACAATGTAGGTAACCGGCACATGTCCATTCAAGCCGCCTTCCTCAGCCGCTCTTTGTAGCGCTGTAATGTCAAGTGTACGACGGATTGTTCTGAGTGGTGCGCTGAGAGAATCAAGCACTTTCGGATAACGATCACCTGAGCTCATATAGAGCGGTGCGAAGACTTTTGCCTTTTCACGTAACAATATCGCCAACAAGAGGGAGTCTTTACCCCCGCTTTGCAGTACAACCGCGTTTTTTCCACTGTATGAAACTGCTGATCGTGGAGCGACCAAACCATGGAACCGAGCAAGCTCATCCGGGTCAAGTTGATTTTCAAATATAAATTGGCTGAGGCCCTCTCGATATACATGCGTCAGAAAGCCGGCCTGCCATTCATCAGGCTCTGCGACATTAAATAAAATTCTTGAAGTAGGAAATGTTTTGTAATACGAGGTACCCACTACATAGAACGCAAGCTGTAGAGCCCTGTCGAGAACTTCTGAATACTCGCCAACGGTACTTGCACCATCAAACTGAACTGTTTCCCGAAATCGACGCTCACCATCAAAACTGTATTCAAAATAAGCCGTGCTACTTTTAGCATCATAACCGTATGACTCAAATACAAATGCTTTGTGTGGAGAGTTGTAGCTCATCGTAGCTCCGATACCGCCGCTTTAAATTGTTCGCCGCGATCTTTAAAATCGTGAAACATATCGAAACTAGCGCACCCTGGACTCAATAACACAACATCGCCTGTAGTACTGAGGTGGGCTGCCTTTTCAACAATTTGGGTCATTGTTAAATCACTGAGAACTTCATGTTTGCGAAACTGCGGATCGCACTTCAGAATCGACCGAGCGATCAAAGGCCCTGTCTCACCAATGAGTAACACATTTTTTATATTTTTTTGTTCAACAATTTTTTGAGCAAGTTCACTATAATCAAGACCTCGATCATACCCCCCAATAATGCATATTTCTGGTTGTGTAAATGAATTGAGTGCAGCAATTGTTGCACCAGGCGCAGATGAGAAACTATCGTTAAAGTATCGCACACCATTCAATTCACGAATCAGCTCCAGCCGATGAGGTAGCCCGCTAAAGGTCGTGAGCGCTTGCTTGAGCGCTGTAACATTTTGCGTATAGCGCCAGACAGCAGTGAGTGCCGCGCAGATGTTTTCACGGTTGTGCCGACCAATCAATGCAATCTCATCATCATGACAAATTACCTGACCCGCAATCACCAGCTGCCCCTCAACTATCTGTGCGCCATCAGCAGTTTGATATCGCTTTTTTTGTCCTGGCGAACCATTGGCAATCTCTGCCGAGTATGGATTAGTTGGGTGGTACACCAGCAAATCATCGGGTTTTTGTGACGTAGCAATATGCGCCTTCGCAGCAAGATACTCTTTCATCGTGCCATGAATGTCCATATGGTCCGGCTCGATCATTAGAACAACTGCGGTCTCGGGTGATCGCTCCAGATCCCACAACTGGAAACTTGAAAGCTCAAACACTACAATATCCGTCTTGCTAATCTTCGGGAGTTCTTCCAACGCAAGCACGCCAATATTACCAACAAGGTGCACTGTTTCGCCCGCCGACTCAAGCATTCGAGCAATTAACGTGCAGCTTGTGCCTTTGCCTTTTGTTCCGGTGACACCAATAATTCTTGCTGGACATCGTGCAAAGAATTCATTCGTTGCCGACCAAATTTTACCATTAGTTTTTATTTTATCAGGGCGTAAACTCGCTGTTCGAACCACCAAATCAAAATCTTTCAATAAACTGAACACGTCAGGACCAACAACAGCTTGCGCTCCCTCAGGAACTGGTCGCGACGGCTGATGCTCGTCATAAATAACAACCTCGGCGCCGAGCTCCTTCCAATACCGATAATTAACCTCACCCTCCAGGCCATATCCAGCTATCGCAACCTTCTTCATACCCCTTATTGTAACCCACAACCCCTCGCCCAACAAAAATACTCAATTTTATCAAATTGGACGTAATTTAGTACTATTTTTGATAATAAGGCTAGTTACTAGGACCAGAGCTTGGCAAGTTCAGTGTAGAGATCGTCGACGAGGGACTGGCCACAATTGCCCAGAATGCCAAAATCCCAGAGTGCTTGTTCGTGAAATGCTTGAGCGATTTTGGTTACACGAGGAGTGGTTACTCCTTTAATACGCTCCGGCACACGGTCATAATCCATAATTTCTCCAGTTAAGCCGTATTCATAACTATAGCCATTTAAAATACTATTTACCGTCTGGGCACCCATTTGAAAACTGCCGAGTGC
>CAZNJH010000059.1:0-706 GCA_964573355.1 uncultured Candidatus Saccharibacteria bacterium
CCATGATGGTGCTCTACCACTGAGCTACTTCGGCATTGTTAATTTCTTGATACTTTCTATTTCTCCCATAATGTATTGCTTAAGCTGTTTGCTATTATAATAAACCGTCATCACTCCGTATTTGCTTTTTTTACGATACGACCCCTTGCCTTGAGGAGGGGTAATTACTACAGATGGCATTATCTTATCACGAGTACAGCCCAACTTCCCCATCCAGTAATCAAGTGCAACATCGGGATCTGTATCATTAAATACTTGTAAGCTGTACGTTATCTTATGTTGATGAACGCCGCATATTTCTATTAAATACTTGACAAACATTAATATTAAATCAGGATCAGTATTGCCAACACGTACGCTGTATTCGTTAACTTTATTTCCTTCTCCCCAGTAAATTCCAATACCTAGGCCCATAAGCATAAAATCGTAATTATTTTTTGGATCAGATATGGCGTAGGGAACAACTCCATTGTTGTGCTGGATATATGCTTGTTCAGATCTAGTTCGTAACTGTACGCTATTTCTCTTTAATATTCCTAAGACTCTATCTCGTCCGAGATGGAGCTCGCTCGCGATACTAGATGCTGACAGTCGACTGTTAACGTACATGTTCACCACTATTGAATCAATATTTTTCATGGCGTATTGTGGTGCTGGGAGTAGGATTCGAACCTACGAAGGCATAAGCCAGCAGATTTACAGTCTG
>CAZNJH010000059.1:716-4892 GCA_964573355.1 uncultured Candidatus Saccharibacteria bacterium
ACCGCTTCACTATCCCAGCGTGTTAAAAAATGCTGTAAGTTTTTGTCTCAAAACTAGTTTGAAAAATTACAACTTACTGTCATTCTGTTTTTAAGCCCAAAAGTTGCACTGCTTTCTTTTGAACCTAGTTGTTAAACAAGCTGAAAGCGCCACTGAATGTGCACTTTTAACCCTCTCACGCTACTCTTGATTATCCGTTGTAAGTAATTAAGACTATCTTAGTTACGGAAACTGGAGATGCAAGAGTGAACTGGAGCCACCTGTCGGATTCGAACCGACGACCTGCTGTTTACAAAACAGCTGCTCTAACCAGCTGAGCTAAGGTGGCGTGAGAACTGTTATACTATAACGAAAATTCTGATTTTGGACAAGCCTTAGAATCTCTGTCTCCGAGATGCTCAATACTTCCTAATTCAAGTAGGCCTTTTGCGATTTGCGCATGTGCTTGATCTCTGAGTGCCGCACTGTCGGGGTGCTGCGCAAAATCTTGCGGAGGTATCATTTCATGTAACCCACAGGCAAAGATCTTGTAGCGATCACCGTCATGTAGATATGCGCGTACTTTATCTGTTGCTGTATAAAATGAATCCATGGGATCAAGCGGTGCTTCGTGAACAACACGAATATTTCCGTCGCGATACGTAATAAATTCAACTTGTCTTGGCTCAGTGCTTCTATTCACAGTGTTACTACATTACTACTTTTCTGGGCTGTTTGATTTTCGGTGCTTTCTGAATCTTAACCTTGGCTTTTTTCAAAGCAGATTCAATCTTTTTAGCATCTTCTTCACGTCCAACTTTTCTGTACGCACCCGCTACTAATGTGTAGGTCTGTTGATTCGGTTGCAGTTTAGCGGCGTGTTCAAGCGACTCAACCATGCGTTTATCATTGCCAAGCCTTTCCTGTACCTTAGCATAGGCAATATAGCGAACCGGTACCTCGTCTTCTTCTTCCATGGCTGACTCAAGGGTATGAGCTGCTTTTTGTAACTCACCAACTTCCATATACACGAGCCCGAGATTATTGAGTGTTGAAGCGTTTGGTTCAAGACTGTGAGCGATTTCAAAACATTCAATTGCGTGTTCAAAACTTCGTTGTTTTGCGTACAAAATACCGAGTCGGTTGTAGGCACCAGCATTGCGTTCATCGAACCGCAGAATAGTCAGCAGTGCTCGTTCTGCACGAAGAAATTTATTCTCTTTCAACGATTGGAACGCGTCGTCCCACAGCCGCTGTAACCGATCACCCACACGTTTAGTCACGAGTTCTTCTGCCTGTTCCTCGGCGTTCGCTGTTGCGTATACAGTCCATGCTCCAATGCCGAGTATTGCTAAAAATGCGTATATCATTACCGTGTATTATAGCATTTTTATACTAAAGTGCCTCAATCAGCAGTGTCAGTTGTATTTTTACATTTGTATTATGAGCTGAGAGCGCGGCGGTAGTTCGTTCTACTATGGCTGCTTGTCCGGTTAGCTGCGCGGTTCGCGCTGAGTCACTCGTGTTGTTGTGTAGAAGCGTCAGAATGATCAAGGCAAGCGTATCAAGCAGCTCAAGCGCCCACTGGCGGTCAAATTTAGCATTGACTGCGAGTATGTGACGCTGGTACCGATTCCCGCTGTAGAATGACTTTGCTGTGGCTGTTTTTGCTGCATGGCTCTTTATTGCATCAGAATCAGCTATCAATCTAAAGTATCGACCAGGTAAATTTCCAACACTTGTCAGTAATGATGTTAACTCAGTCGGCGGGAGGTTTGTTAATGTGCCTGCATGCATAACACACTGTGCGGGATCTGGTGTAAAGATCTGTATATGCTGAGTACGGGATAGGATGGTACTGAGCAGCGCCTGTTTACGGTGTGTTGTGAGTATAAATCTTGTCTGGGCGGGTGGTTCTTCAAGGAGCTTTAAGAATGCATTTTGAGCCTCACGACCCATCGTATGGGCGTTCTCCACATTAATTGTGAGTGCACTCCCGGTGCGAGTGACTCGGTACAGATCCCTGATTTGTTCAATACTGATACCTGTGGTGTCGGCGGCGGATTGTATAATAATAACTTCGCCTGGGTGTTTTACGGCAACCCACTCGGCAATCGCTCGCTTCCCTATGCCTTCTTGACCAATGAGCAGCAGCCCATGTGATGGTGCACTGACATATTGTTGCAGCGCAGAAAACGTTTTGGGGTGAATAACCAGTTCGCTCACTTATAGGTACTCGTTAAATATTTTAGGCATTGGCGCCTGCCACTTTTTTCGAACCCCCCCAGGGAGCGTTAGTTCAAGTGCCTGTGCGTGTAGCATAAGTCGGGCGGCCGAGAGACCATCATAAAAGTCATCCCCTACAATCGGGTGCTTTAAGTAAGCGAGATGGACACGAAGCTGGTGGGTGCGGCCGGTATGTGGTTTGAGCTCAATCAAAGTATATGAGTTATCACCGATGACGCTTGTTCTCAGTACTTCAAAAGCTGTTTGTGCAGTTCTTCCATTTGCTCCTGCACGAAAGGTTGCAGGTTTTTTTGGATTACGTTCGATCGGAACATCGATTAAGCCCTCCTTTTCAGGCAGCCCGCCGACTATGATTGCGACATAGGCTTTTTTAACATTTCGATTCGCGAACTGTTTTTGTAAATGTTTTTGTGTCATTTCATTTTTTGCAAGAATCATGATGCCACTTGTGGCACGATCAAGTCGGTGGACAATCCCTGCACGATTTGAACTCCAAAACTCCTCAGTTGCATCGGAAGTTTGTGATGCAGTTGGTGTATTTAAAGCGTGCTCTCGAAGCCACGTTGCGACTGTTCCTTCTTTATTAAATACTCCTTTTGAGTGAGCAAGTATTCCTACAGGCTTATTGATGACACAACATTCGTATCTTCATACAGAACCGGTAAATCAATGGTGTGTGGTGCTTTTTCTAGCTCGCTAAAGTCGACTTCAATTTGATCAGCAACCTTTAAACGATACTTTGTTTTTATCATTTGATCATTTACGGTTATTGCTCCAGCTACTATAAGCTTTTCAATTGCTGACCGCGAATAACTTGGGTACAGTTGAGCGAGCACTTTATCAAGTCGCTCGTGAGCATAATCATCGCTTATTGTAATAATCTTCATCGTATAACATTGTACTAGTATCGGTCCGATACTGAAACTAATTGATGTGGTCCCTATATCACCGCTAATGTATCTTTGTGAGACTTGGTGACAATATATCCGCCAGCTTTAAGGACTTGTAATGTTCTCCTATATCCTACGCGGGTAAAGTCGATATGTTCAAATATAAGCACACGAGGGCGTGCAATGCTAAGCAGCGAGCCAACAATTCTCTCGTCATGTCCTTCCGTGTCAGTCACGAAGATATCGGGGTTTGAAAAACCGGCGTGCTCCATGATATATGCTAATGAAACTGCCGGAACCCGAAGCTGTGTATATGTTGATTTACTTGCGATATCAGGACCAGATAATTTCCATAAAGCTCTTTGAACATGCGCTCTGCTAAATGAGGCGAGTGCATGCCCATCTGAACCGACTGGCCGCCAGAGAGTAGCAGCGCCTTCTTTGTCCTTTTCGGCGTCTTCCAAAACTGCTACATTCCGTACATCAATAAACCCAGTACGATGAGCGAACTTATCTTTTAGGTAGGCTGCTGCTTCGGGTTGGGGTTCGACTACAACCCCTCGCCAATCCTGGTTTATCTCGAGGAAGTCGAATAGTGGGTCGTCATACTCACCATCAAATCCACCTATTTGTATGAATGTACCTGATCCACTCTCTGCTACAGCATTTAGTGCTTCGGTTGTAGCTGACTCAAATCTATTTCGTCGGACACTATCAGCAATGAAAAGCGTACGTGCGCCAATTTCGTAAAGTTTTTGCGAAATAGTTTTTGTTCGCTCAGCTTCTGTTCCAGCGTGAATAGGTTCAGCGTGGTGTCGTGACATAGGATTATCGGAGGCCGAGTGCTGCTTGGACTTTAAGTAGGGTTTGGTTGGCCATGATGTTCATTTCTAACTCTGATGCTTTCAGCTTGGCTTCTAATGCACCTTGATCAATAGTTGCTAGTTGTGTCCGGAAGTTACTCAAAAACGATTCTACGGCCGCTGCAGTAGCTGTTTTAAGCTCGCCGTACTGAGTTTTACCGCGGTATGTATCGATAACAGCTTGCAGATCTTGGTTG
>CAZNJH010000060.1:0-1616 GCA_964573355.1 uncultured Candidatus Saccharibacteria bacterium
CGGTCGATGCGTGTATGGGCGAAGAGCTTATTACACTTGGTTTAATTACAAAAAACTCACGATCGAATGTTCGCCGGTATTTTCCCCATGCAATTGGCCATAGTTTGGGGTTGGATGCGCATGATGTTTGTGATTACCAGAATATTCTTATGGATATGGTTGTGACAGTTGAGCCAGGAATTTATATACCCGAAGAGGGTTTGGGTGTACGGATAGAAGATGACGTTTTAGTGACAAAAAACGCTGCAATTAATCTTTCTGCAGATATTCCATACGCCGTGGCTATGGTAAAATAGCCATAAGATGAAACGACAATTTGTACAGTTCCTCATTCGTTGGGGTTTAAATACAGCCGGCCTCTTTGTTGCAGCACTGTTTTTAAAAGGGTTATCGTATCAACAGGAATGGCAAGTGCTTGTGGTTGCCGGACTGGTACTCTCGGTTATTAATGCACTGATTAAACCATTTGTGGTAATCCTGTCCTTGCCTGCGCTGTTGCTTACACTGGGAATTTTCAGCATCATCATCAACGGTTTTATGGTGTACCTGGCGCATCTTTTGTATCCGCCATTTCAAGTCAGTAGTTTCGGCACGGCGATACTTGCCGGTTTGGTGGTTGGCTTGGTAAACTATATAGTAACACGGGTGCTTGATGTAGCCGTAAAGGAAGCATAGATGAACGACATATTTCAGATTATAACTATTGCCAGCGCTGCTTTGATGACGCTAATGATATTACTCCAAACACGAGGTGCAAGCCTTGGCGCAGGCTTTGGGGGTTCGGGCGAACTGTTTACTGCACGACGTGGAATTGACAAAACCATGCACCAGATAACTATTATTCTTGCGGTGCTCTTTGTTGGATCGCTTGTGCTTGGTATCGTCCGAGCGTAAATCATTACACTTGTTATGGCTGATTTTTCAAAACATCGTACAAAGACGGCCGAACTTGTTAAAAAAGTCGGAAGCCGTGCTGTTGATCTGCAGGCGAAATCTTCAGCGCATATTAAAACCCATGTTATAAAACGGACCACGCGTATCAGTGGGGTACGACGATTTATGGCCGGGTGGTTATTGTTGGTATTTTTCATGAGTATCGCCACCTTCGCTACGTTAATACAGCTGAGTCGACAATCACGTGCCATGGCACCGGACAAAGGCGGCACCTATACCGAAGGCTTAATCGGGACAATTAATAACCTGAACCCCTTATTTAATAGTGGTTCTGTTGATGAGAGCATTTCTAAGTTACTGTTTAACGGCTTATTCCGATACGATACGAACGGCGTTTTGGTTCCTGATGTTGCAAAAGACATGCAGGTAGATGAATCGCGTAAAGTCTACACGATTACGCTTCGGGATGATGTTCGCTGGCATGACGGGCAACCGCTTAAAGCTGACGACGTAGTGTTTACAATCAACGCTATACAAAACCCAGCCACACGCTCGACCTTATTTGCGAGTTGGCAGGGGGTAACGGTAAAAGCAGTCAGTGATTGGCAGGTAACATTTGAGCTCCCAGCCCCATTTGCGCCATTTCCGAATGCACTCACGGTACCAATCGTGCCAAAACATGCTCTTGAAGATTTTAAGCTTGATCGGTTACGAACGGCCTC
>CAZNJH010000060.1:1626-4727 GCA_964573355.1 uncultured Candidatus Saccharibacteria bacterium
ATTTAATACCAGCCCTATCGGAACGGGTCCATTTATATTTAGCGCTCTCAGAAATGATAATGCGAAAGAACGACAAATTGAGTTGAAGCGAAACACTACGTATTTCAGAAGTGCCCCACGACTCGACAGGTTTGTCATACATACCTACCCCGATGACGAGTCACTTGCAGAGGCACTCAAAGAACGAGAAATCACTGCAGCAGTTGATTTAAAATATGATACCGTCGAGGCATTTTCTAAAGATGGTAGTATTCGGCCGATTGATATCCCGCTCAATAGTGGTGTCTTCGCATTCTTTAAAACAACCCAGCCCACACTTGCAGACGCAAACATACGGTCTGCCCTCGCGCAGGCAATCGATCGTCAAGTAATGCTGCAGCTCTTTAAATCACGGTATGCGCCACTTAAAACGCCACTGCTTCCTTCGCAACTTGGATTCGATAGCGCATTTTCTCAGCAAACAAACGTCGCCGAAGCAGAACGAAAGCTTGATGCTGCCGGATGGGTAAAACAGCAAAACGGTATGCGTGCTAAAGATGGCCAACCGCTTGAGTTTAATTTAACAACAGTCAATACTGCGCAGTATAGTGCAGTGGCGGGTGAGCTGCAAAAGCAATGGTCTAAAGTGGGGGTCTCGATTAAATCACAGTTGCTCACACCTGAGCAGCTTCAGCAAAATGCACTCGCTGCTCATTCGTACGATATTTTACTCTACGGAGTCTCACTTGGCTATGATCCAGATGTATACGCCTACTGGCATTCTTCACAGGCTCGTGCTGGAGGTCTTAACTTTTCGGAGTGGTCTTCAGGTCGAGCAGATGCAAGCCTGGAAACGGCACGAACCCGTTTGGAGCCAGTCCTTCGCCAAGCACGTTACAAAACATTCCTAGATGAATGGCTTAAATCGACACCTGCAGTAGCTTTGTACCAACCACGTGTAAATTATGCGTATCATCAAAATGCGGTCGGCTTCAGTGCCTTCCCTTCCACGAGTGCATCTGAGCGACTGACAAACGTTGAACAATGGACGGTGAACACACGCCCAGTAGATCAAACTCCATGAGTCGTGTGAGCACACAATACCGTGTGTCCGGATGCATTTCAGGTGACACATAGTCTTGCCCTCTGGTATAATTCAAAGCAACGCGCGAGTGGCGGAATTGGTAGACGCGCTAGCTTCAGGTGCTAGTGTTGGCAACAACGTGGAGGTTCAAGTCCTCTCTCGCGCACCATTCTAAATTTCATGCGGTACTCGTTTAGAAAATTGCACTACACAGACAGGAACTTCTTAAACCAATGAAAAACACACAAGCAGTGTGATAAGATAATGCATATGGTTGAAATTGTTGAACTTTGGGAGGGTCGTAATGAGTAAAGTGGCGGAATATTTACGGCAGCATATTGTTGGTGAAGTGCTCACGTCTCATTCGGTAAAAAAGTATTTCAGTACCGACGGTAGCGTGTTTCAGGTGACGCCACAAGTGGTAGTGTATCCTCGCTCCACCGACGATATCCGTAAAATTGCCAGATTTTCATGGCAGCTTGCAGAACGTGGTAAAGTGGTACCAATTACAGCTCGCGGTGCGGGGAGTGATCAGGCGGGCGCAGCGCTCGGTGACGGTATTATTTTAGTATTTCCTGCCCATCTTAATAAACTACTTGAACTCGATACAAAAAAGAATAGTGCTCGTGTACAGCCAGGCATTAACTACCGTAATTTTCAAGATACGATTAAAACACACGGGAGATTTTTGCCACCCTATCCGAGTTCAATCGACTACAGTACCATCGGTGGCGCAGTTGCCAATAATGCCGCCGGTGAACGAACCGTAAAATATGGCGCAACGCGTGATTTTGTCCGTGGCCTGCAGGTTGTGCTTGCGAATGGAGAGCTTATTCAAACAGCTCGCCTTACGAAGCGAGAGCTGAATCACAAAAAAGGCCTGACGACTTTTGAAGGTGAGATTTACCGCCAACTTGATGGCCTCATCACGGATAACTGGGATTTAATTCAGGCATCGCATAAAGATACGTCTAAAAATTCAGCCGGCTATGATCTGCTTGATGTTAAGCGCGCTGATGGTACATTTGATCTAACACCGCTCATGGTTGGCTCACAGGGTACGCTTGGCGTCGTCTCTGAAATTGATATTGCGATTGTCCCGAACAATATGAACCGCACACTGGTTGTAGCTGGTTTTACTGAACTCGCCCACGCAAGCTCAGTTGTAGATGATATTTTAAAATTGCAACCCGCTACCGTTGAAATGGTGGATCGCCATTTACTCGATTTTATTGAGCAACACTATCCGAATCAGCTCAAAGGACTGCTTGAGCAGCCATTCCCAGAAATTCTACTATTGATTGAATTTGACGATATCGGGAGTAGTACACAATCTAAGAAGACCAAGAAGTTACTAAAGCTCCTCGGTCGTGTAACGCAAGACTTTCAGGTTACGACTGATTATGATGAACGCGATGAGCTCTGGAAGATTCGTCATTCAGCCGCTGCAGTGATTGCGCATGCTGAAGGAGCAAAAAAAGCACTCCCTATTATTGAAGATGGCATTGTGCCGCAAGCGCAGTTCACCACCTTTGTTCAAAATATATATGCCTTGTTTAAAAAATATAATCTCGAAGCAGCCGTATGGGGGCATGCTGGCAACGCGAACGTTCACTTGCAGCCGTTTTTAGATCTTGGCAGCGTTGGCGATCGACAGAAAGTATTTAAAATCATGGACGAGTATTACAAGATGGTTTTGTCATTAGGTGGTTCAACTGCAGCCGAGCATAATGATGGCCGGCTCCGTGGTCCGTACCTTGAATCACTCTACGGTCCAGAAGTATATAAATTATTTGAAGCGACAAAGAAGATTTTTGATCCACACGGTATTCTTAATCCGGGTGTTAAGCTTGGTGTGAGTAGAGAAGATCAGCTGCGTGAGCTACGCAGCGAATATAATATGGACAAGATTGGCCATCATTTGCCCCGAAGTTAATTTCTGTCATTGTCGCCATCTGTTAGGTGTGCTAAAATAACGGTTGTCATTTATGGCATACGGCGAATGTAGCTCAGTTGGTTAGAGCGTCGGGTTGTGGTT
>CAZNJH010000061.1:0-4727 GCA_964573355.1 uncultured Candidatus Saccharibacteria bacterium
GTGTATGGTAATCTATCATCTTTTGAGACATAAACAAAGAACAATGAGCCAGGGTTTCAGACCGCCACGCTCAGCCATATAAATTTTTGCATAATTAATTCCTACAAATTAGTTTGGTTATAAAGAGGGCAAACAGGACGACCAAACTAAATATATTCTGCAGGACCTAACATTCTCCAATAGCCAGCTGAGTCTAACCAGATTTCAGCTTTACCGCCCTCAACCTCCACAGATAGCGGCAATTTAGCATCCTTTAGCATCACGGCAGTTGCAGTAGCTGCAACCATGCCTGTGCCACAAGCTTTAGTTTCGCCAACACCTCGCTCCCAGGTGCGTACATATATTTTGCTGGGACTAATCATACGCACAAACTCTACATTTGATTTGTGCGGGAAATGCTCGTTACTTTCAACAACCGGGCCGATAGTTTGAACCGGAGCGTGCTGTATGTCGTCAACAAACGTTATGGCATGTGGATTACCGACATTAGCTGTATAGAATGTTAGTCCGCAAAGTATAAGTGGAACCTGACCTAGTACTACTTTGCCTACTTGAACTTCAATGACATTAGATTGTTTACCGCTCCAAAGTGCTTCTAACATCCCAGCGTCGGTTCTTACGCGTATTTTACCCGGTTCTACCATCTTGTTATCTACGGCAAAACGTACTGCACACCGTAATCCATTACCACACATTTCAGCTTTAGACCCGTCCGCGTTCCAATACTTCATCTCCATGGAGTTATTATCTAGCGGAGAGACTACCAGAACCCCGTCAACACCGCCATCATTTTTAGGATCGCAAAGATCTTTGATTTGCTCAGATTCAATAGCATATGGTCCATGTATTACCACAAACTTATTACCGAGACCTTGCATTTTTACAATCTGTATCATACCTCTAGGATACATCGTTCTATCGTTGTCGAATAGCGCCTTGATCTCTTTGGTGTCAACCAGTGGATTATCTTCCTGGGCATAGAAAGGTATAGTAAGGTGCTCAATTCTAGCCAAGATAGTTGGTACAAAGTCTAGCAAGTATTTACGTTACTGGATTTTTTCAATGTCGAGACTGAGGCGTAACTTGTTACTCGTTGCTTAAATTGTTAGACTAATTTTATGCAAGATCCAAATGAAATTATTAGTATACCCTTAACCGATGAAGAAAGGTTATTACTTGCCAAAGGCTTACTCGAGTGGAGAGGTTCTGCGGCATGTACAGAAAAGTTGGCGATTGCCATGGGCTTCGAAAGTGTAGATGCGCTTTTTGACGAATCTAAAAGGCTGAGAGCCAGTCTTGAGAATGCTCAACCATTTTCTCGCCGTGATTGGACAAGAGTGCTCTTGGCTACAGAGATTGTCTTTATCAGTGATGTAGTTGGTTCTGGATCAGATTGGCAGACGACTACCGGCTTTAGTGATGTAAAGACTATTCAGAATTTGCGGCAGCTTCAAAGAAAGCTAATGAAAGCAGGCGCGTTATTATCTAGATCGCTATAGGTTGTTATCGGGCTTCAGATCGTGACGCTCAGCCAAAAATTTTATTGCCAGACTGACCCAGTTCCATGGCCACATTTTTGTTATACCTCTGGGCCGATTTTTTTGCTACCAGGCTGCACTATCTGTATTAACGTAATGTTAGGCCTATACTTATGCTTTTCTGTGTTACGTCTGAGCTCATAATAAAAACAAGATGAGCGAAAAGGTTCACTACCACAATCAGTAATAGATGTTCGAAATATAACTGAAGTCGTTGTAGCAGCACTTCTTACAGTATATGATTCACTAACAGATCTTGAGTTATTAATGTACCTCAGGTATTAGAAGCTGAAACTGACTTTAGCGCTTACCAAACACTGCCTGTAGTCCACCATATGTTTAATAAAGAAACAAACAAACACATTTTTCATCCATTGAAAACGAGGGAGTTGTAAAGTCATACTTGATGCTGCCGGCCTCTAGCTGCTTGAGGGAAGCTTTATACGTGCTGAAGAGAGTGTTGATAGTATGCAAGTAGCCGATGATCAAGTGGTGTGAGCGGGCTTTCTAAAGTTTCAACATTAAATGTATCAACCGATAAGAGTCAGAAACTCTTCGAGCTGATCTGCAGACGGTAAGTATGACTTGTGAGTTACATCTAACCTTTGCGCAGCTTTCATTGCAGTCGCGCGATCTCGTAATTCATCTATAAGCGGACCTACCTCCTGCTCCTTAGAAGTTCCCTGATAGGATTGCCATAACTCCGAAAGCGCTTCGTCAAGTTCTTCTTCGGTACCGAACCGGCCACTGAGGTATGGGAATACTGCAATAGTGGTACTAAATACTTCTTGGCACCGTGTAAATAACGGATCTTTCTCCATGTCAGTCGTGAGATTGACTGCTACGATTGCCGACCCAAGCCGGCAAATACGTAGGTGACGTTGGAATCCGTCTACATCTATAGTATCAACTTTAAACTCTTGTGCTGAGTTCCAGCTTTCTAGTTCTCGTAGATGAGTAACGTAAAGTCGCACATCTTTACCCTCTGTAACCAATGGTTGTTTGGTACTTATAAAAACGCCCTCTTGATATGACAATACTCGAGGGTCTTCTGCTGCCACTTGTTCAGCTTTGACCGTTTGATACAGATCGACATAGTGATGCACCGATGCTACTGCTAAAAGATTTAAAATGTTTATCTGAGCTTCGTGGAGGAGTGCTTTATTACGCACATCAATAAGTTCTTGTTCGTCAGCTTTAGGAAGTTCGCCATATAGTGCGTGGATATCTTCTAGGGTAAAACCACCTCTTAGGACATAAGAAGTAAGCGATGATCCATCGCTCATAACCTGGTAAGCGTCAGCCCTCTGACTAGTCTGTTCTTTCGTTGCGTCACATATTGCTTCAATCGTGGAAGAATGTACTGCTATATATTCTTGATCTGGCGCTACCATATAGATACGAGTATGTACGGAATCTAGTAATTTGCAAGCATAAGCATTTGTTGCCGGTGCCTCATTTGCCTCACTTCAAGCTGTTATGAGGTTTCGGGCTACAACGCTCATCCAGACTCTACACCAGAGTTTAAACATCGGGTTCCTAGATCGATTTTGTGATCTCTTGAGGAAATTCAGGTTCAAATTCTGTTTGACCATAAACTCCCATAGCAACTGGACAGAATATTGATGACCCGGTTCCGTGACCGCTGGTACTTACTTGTTTGCTAACTTAACATTCTTTCTAGCACTTACAATAAACGGAATTATACATGCTCCCGTGATGCCCGCTAGAAACAGATTTGTTGTATAGACGCTTGTATGGTCAAGACTAAAGCCAATCGACATTACTGCCAAAAAGAAAGCGCCAGTGTTTATGAAAGACGCTATTGAAAGTGCAGTCGCCTGGTGGCGTGAGCTGATGGCCTTTTGTATGGTAGTGTTCATGATTGTTAGAGCACAGCCAAACGCAAAAGATGATGGAATGATTACCAAGTAAGTCAGGACCGGTACTCTAAGTAGTAGCGCGACTGATGTGAAAGTAACCGCCGCTATCATTCCAAGCAGAATCTTGAAAACATTAATTTTCTGCAGAGCACGACCTATCCAGATAGAACCAAGCGCAGAAAAGGCAGAAATTAGTGCGTAGAAGACTCCGAACTTACTCACATTAATCTCTAAAGAGCTGAAATATGGCTGAAAGAGTGCAAACAAAGCCTCGGACGTATAGCGGTATAGAATAATCAAAGTCATTATTGATACTATTAATTTTACGTTCCACATCAATTTGGCTGTTTCTTTAATATGTTCCAAACTTGATAGTTCCGTTGGCGTTTCGACGCGTACGTCTTTAAAGGAAAAGCTTAAGATAAGCGCTACGGTAAAGAATGCAACTGCAAATAAGAATGGCCCCCTGGGGTTTATCGAATATAAGACCCCACCCAGTAGCACGGTTATTATTCGACTAATAAATACGGTCGTGATATGTCCGCTATAGACGTTCTCATAAATACTATCTTTATCCTTAGCTTTTATTGAATCATGAACCAGTGCCTCAAGCCCCCCTGACTGCATTGCGATACCAATTGCTCCCAGAATTTGGAGTAACAACAAGATATAGAAGTTGCCAACCACTAGATACGCCCCAACAGAAAGGATGTAAAAAAACGTTCCAATTTGAAATATCATAGCTCGCCCATATTTATCGGCCCATGATCCAGTTGGCACCTCAAAGAAAGCACTTAGCCCATAAGGAAGAACACCCAATAAAAATGCTTGTGTATTATTTAACCCTAAAACATCGGTATTAAAGATTACCCATATCGGCAAGATGAAAGCAGCGTTTTTGAAGAAGGTAACTGCATACCAGAGACGAATGCTTTTATTTATTTTCATGTCATTATTATTCTAACGCATTTGCTTGACAACACCTTGATGTAAGCTAAAATACCAAAGCCTTACTAGGAGTAGGTTTATATGCTTGTACCTAAAGTTCGAATCTCGCATCCATGCCAGATACGACTTACAAATTAAAGACCGGGTTCCATGACCCGGTTTTGTCTTCACTGAATAAAATCAATTGAATCACCAGGTTGACCGTCTGCCCTAGAGTAACTGGACACGTATTTAAAGACCTGGTTCTGTGACTGCATAGATAGTGGAAGCAGCCGCATTTTCTACTGTTGCTATTAATTAAGTTATATTGTAATATATCACTGATGATTGAGTTCGCCACAACAGAGGTTCAGAATGG
>CAZNJH010000062.1:0-211 GCA_964573355.1 uncultured Candidatus Saccharibacteria bacterium
GGTATCGTAAACCAAGGGTCCGGGGTTCGAATCCCCGAGGTGGCTCCATACTTCGCCAGAAGCTTCGTATGGCAAGCTAGCGAGATTAGTATAATGGTAGTACATTTGCTTCCCAAGCAAGGGGCACGGGTTCGATTCCCGTATCTCGCACCAGTACGGTCAGTTCTTCTGATGTTGCTTCTGTAATCCAAAACCTATACGTCTGAAATTC
>CAZNJH010000062.1:221-2003 GCA_964573355.1 uncultured Candidatus Saccharibacteria bacterium
ATAGTCGCTCACATTCTATTTGGGTTATAATAGGGGATATCACATGGAAAAAGTACCCGAATCAACACTGTTTACTAAAGACAAAGCACTCATGACACTCTCGATTATTTCGGGCGCTCTTGCGACTATGACCGTCGTATTGGTGTTTGTTCGCCTGAAGAGCCATGATTTTAAGGTCCCTGTTCAGTATATTGTCAACGATGGCAGCGTGGTGCAATCGTCAGTATGGTATTCGCTCTATAGCCTGGCATTGGTTGCAGTGTTTGGGGTGGTGGTCAGTATTTTTCTTTCGTATCGACTTCATAAAAGTAGCCGAATTTTTGCGATCGGCTTGTTGTCAGTCTATGTGATACTTGCACTCTTTGGTCTCTTGGTGAGTAGCGCCTTGCTTGGGCTGGTGAGTCGGGTATAGGTATGGCTGGGAAATTTCCGGCAGCACTTGAGATACCAGTTGGCAAGCGAACCCTTAAATACCGTTTTTTCGAAATCTTACCGGGCCTTTTGAGCTGGTCAATCTTATTTTTGCCCGTTATTTTAACGAGGGTTGATAAAACTGCCCGGGTGGCAGCAGTGTTTATTCTGTTTTTTATGATGAGCTGGTTTTACCGTTCAATTGGCATTGCGTTTCGTACGATTCAGGGGTATCGACGGATGCAGGATTCAGCAAAAATTCCGTGGCGACAATGGCTTGAAGATCTGAATGATCCTGAAAATGCAATTGCTCGGCTATCTAACTCGTCACTTCGGCATTCGTACGAACGACAGCACTTGGTAAATTTACGTGAATATGTCGCCGACGATGATCTTCGCAATTTGAAGCCAAGTGAAGTGCAGCAGCTCATAATTGTGCCGATGTGGAGGGAGCGTTATGAGGTAATAGCGCCCACACTGCAGTCACTCCTTGATTCTGAGTATCCAGCGGAGCAGTTGATATTGGTAATTGCTTATGAGGAACGGGGTGGTCCAGAGGCAGAAACGACGGCACATAAACTGTTGAGTGAATTTGGCAGTAAGTTTAAGCATGCGACAGTTACAAAGCATATCGATCAGCCAAATGAAGTGGTGGGAAAGGGTGGCAATGTTACCTGGGCAGCTCGTCAGATGTTAACCTATTTTAAAGCGGCGCAGATTGAAGCACGGCGGGTGCTGGTGACGACACTCGATGCCGATAACCGTGTACACGCTAATTATTTTGCTCATTTAACCTATTCGTATATCTTAACGCACGATCGAAAGCACCATTCATACCAGCCGTTGGCACTGTACACCAATAATATTTGGGATGTGCCGGCGGCAATGCGAGTGCTTGCGGTGGGTAACTCATTCTTTACGATTACGCAGTCGGTTCGGCCGCATCTGCTCCGAAACTTTTCGAGCCATGCGCAAAGTCTTGATGCGCTCATAGAAACTGATTTTTGGAGTACTCGAACCATTGTAGAAGATGGCCATCAGTTCTGGAGAAGCTATTTTGCGTTTAAGGGGAATCATCAGGTAGTGCCGATTTTTGCGCCAACCTATCAAGATGCTGTATTGTCCGACACGTATCGAGAAACACTCAAAGCGCAGTTTGTGCAGGTGCAGCGCTGGGCGTATGGCGCCTCAGATATTCCGTATATTGCTAATTTGGGCTTTCGACGTAAAAAAAACCGGATTGTACCACTGGGTAGGTTTGTCCCCAAGTTTTTCCGCCTGCTCGATACACACGTGAGCTGGGCCACGGCAGCGCTACTATTAATGCTGGCGGCTCGTATTCCGTTGTTGATTGGCAGCCAGTCAGATAAA
>CAZNJH010000062.1:2013-4477 GCA_964573355.1 uncultured Candidatus Saccharibacteria bacterium
GCTCACCAGTTGCCGGTCATTGCCAGCTATGTGCAAACAATTGCACTCATTGGGCTGGTGATTTCTATCTTCTTCTCTATGAAGTTTTTGCCACCCCGGCCAGCCCGGTATAAGCGACATCGTTCTATACTGATGTTGGCGCAGTGGGTGCTCTTGCCTATAACAAGTATTGTCTACGGATCGCTTGCCGGGTTAAACTCTCAGACGCATCTAATGATCGGTAAGTATTTAGATAAATTCAAACTGACGTACAAGGGTAAAGTAGACGACTCGACCGGGGGCGGTAAGTCGGCGAGCCATTAAGAACCAACCAGTTGCTTAATAAGTGAGAGGGGTGGCTGGTTGTTGTATACATGCTGGACGTATTGGAGTGCGAGGTGGGTGTTGTGGCTCGCCAAAACAGTTATGGCCGTGTTCGTGATATCGTGAACGTTACAGCGGCCAGCTTTGCTGAGTACCCGCGCAAGAGCGATTTCAATACTATCGGTGAGCTCACTAATCATCTCTGGCGCCAGGTTTGTGCCATTGCTGGCACGAACAATGCTGAGCAGGAGCCGGTCCCGATTGTACGGCATTACTTGGTCATTATATCCAACCTTGATAGAGCCGTTCCAGTCAATCTTTTCTCGAGTTGTAAAACAGGATTTGCATTGGGCGCAGATACGTCTTCGCCAGGTCTGGGTGGACTCATGGGATGGTCGGGAGTTATAGACTTCAGTACGAGCAGTGCATAGGGGGCATTTCATATGACTATATATTGTCATACATCTGGATATAATGCTAGTGGATAACTGGATGGAATGTAGTGGAAAGAAGTGTAATCTAGTGTGCGAGCCGTACATAGGGATATTTTAAAGATAAAAAACCGCGTACCCATTCGAGGTACGCAGTTTTATATGTTGTAGTCTTTGCTTTTTCGTCAGAGCGGAAACTTAAGCTTCGGCTTTATGACGGCGAAGTCGCGAGAGTGCTCCCGCTGCAGGAACCTCTTCGAAAAATAATTTAAACTTTTCTAGTTCCGACTTCTTGGGTTTCATGGGTTTGTTACTCATGTACTCCAATACTAGCATAAGCTAGTTAAATTGTCAATATGGACAAGTTTCGACCTATGTTACGTTAATTCTTGCCCGACAGTGAATAATCATATCACAGTATGAATTTTATATGCAACTCTGCTGTGGAAAACCATTTCAAATTTGTGCAAAAGCTCGGTCTTACATCTAGAGAAGTACAGTTAATCAGTTGAATCGGATTTTAAAGATTTGCTAGCAGGGTTCATGGCAGAGTGGCCCAGGAGCTTTGTAGCCTATCATCTTGATGTTATTTGCTGTAATCTGTTACCTAGAGATGTTTGAGGAACTGAAGAAAATAGGCAAGTATGCACGGGCGGGCGTTGTGGTGGTACGTGGCTACGAAGTTAAAACACCAACCTTTATGCCAGATGGCACCAGGGGGGCCGTAAAATCGCTTACTCCAGAAATGGTACGGAGTACTGGTGTGCAAGTGGTGCTGGCAAATACCTACCATTTACATATGCAGCCCGGAGAAGATGTGGTGGCTGATCTTGGAGGTCTCCATACATTTACAGGACAGACACTTCCGTTGTTGACAGATTCTGGTGGATTTCAGGTATTTTCGCTTGCGCATATCAATAAGATCACTGAAGAAGGCGTTACGTTTAAAGATCCAAAAACGGGGGATACCATATTTCTTTCTCCTGAAAAATCAATCCAAATACAGATGAAGCTCGGGGCAGATATGTTAGTGGCATTCGATGATGTGGTGGCGCTTGATCAAGTAGGCAGGAAACGTACACTCGAAGCATTTGAACGGACGCACCGGTGGCTTGAGCGCAGTCTCGCAGAATTTCAACGGTTAACCAAAGGTATGGTCGAGCATAAGCGCCCCCGATTATTCGGGGTTGTGCAGGGCGGTTTAGACAAAACATTGCGAACAAAGAGCTTAGAAATTGTACAGAATTTACCTGTTGATGGCATTGCCATCGGTGGGCTTTCAGTAGGCGAGACTCGCGAAGAAATGCATGAAATGTTGGAATTTTTAGCGCCGCTGTACGATAGTTCTTCACGACCACGATTTTTACTTGGTGTTGGGGACCCGCGAGATTTAAGGAAGGCGATTGAGTGCGGTATTGATATGCTCGATTGCGTTATCCCTACTCGCAATGCTAGACACGGAAGCGTATGGACCACTGGAGATCATCGACTTAATCTCAAATCTGAGATACATAAATTAAGCACAAACGTCATAGATGATATATGTGATTGCTACACTTGCCAGAATGGTTTTTCACGGGGGTTTTTACGCCACCAGTTTAAAGTTGGTGAACCCGGGCAATAACTCTCCTTGCATAATTACATTCTGTGCATACCCGTTTTTTGCATCGCTGATGGACTGCGTTTTCATATAATAATTTAGTTTTCTTCCTTCACCGGGTGATATATTT
>CAZNJH010000063.1:0-4453 GCA_964573355.1 uncultured Candidatus Saccharibacteria bacterium
GTTTGAAAACTAAAGCCTCGCTCGGCATTGTCAAGGTGCGGTGACGACACGCCCAAATCGAGTAAAACCATATCAAACTGCTGTTTTTTTTCAACAAGATGCTCAGCTGCTCCTGCAAAATCCTGATGGATTAGTCGAGCGCCTTGTTCTTGTAATGTGTGTAAACAGGCAATAGCATGTTCGTCTCGATCAACCAGTGTCATACCGGCTGCATTACCCGTAGCTTCAAGTATTGCTGAGGCGTGTCCGCCGTAGCCTGCTGTTAAATCAAGATATGTTTCGCCTGATTGTGGTGCAAGTACGTCAAGAACTGCGCCCAGTAAAACTGGAACATGGGAGTTGTTGTGGTGGTGTGCTTTTTTTACCAACATGCTTTAGACATAGAATAAAGAATAAAGAGTACTGAATCAAGAACTCTATTTCTTATTTCTCGCAAAGCTTGTTGGTTCGAGGTCACCTATCCTGGCAATCAGCTGTTTGTTTTGGCATCTTTTTTAAAGATAAATATTTTTGTTTTTGTATGTGTGCCAACGAATTATGTGAATGGTAATTTCAAAAATTACTCTAGTTGTTTCGTTGGCGAGAGAGACTTATGTGTGAGGTGGAGTTTTTTTGGGAGGTTTTTAAACCTGAATGTACAAAGATCTATTTTAAGTGTAATCTTCATTCTCACTGCCAATTGCCAAGGTAGCTGACCTCGAAAGTACGAGTGTTTTAAACTGTTAAAGTGCTCAAATCACAGCGACGGATTATCGGCTGACATTATGCGCCAATATTGTCCCGCACGTACAGCCACCACGCTTTTTGTGATGCCTGCATATTCCAGAAGATGGTTTTCAATGGTGAACCTGCCCTGCTTAAGATCGAGTTGTGATTCGATCTTGCCCATCCGAAGACGTACATTTTTGTCAGCCGTAGCCTCGTCCAAAATATCGCCTCGAAGAGCTGGTTCAACCATTTGGTCCCAGACATCTTTTGCATATAAATGCAGATATTGCCCAAACCCTCTGGTAAGTACTACCCCGCTAGCAAATTCTGTCCGAATATCCGACGGCATCGTTAACCGTCGTTTATCGTCTAGTTTGCGCTCAAAGTAGTCGCTCATGATGTGTTACGGATCCCCTTTCGTGGTTATCCTGAAATGACTTCAGGATTCACACTGCCGATGAATCCTTTTTTGTTAATGTTTGTTTGTGGACGCTTGGTGCTGTTTAGCTACCCACGTTTACCCACTGCAAACAGCATACTACCCACACCTACCCACATGCAAGCCTTTTTTAGACATTTTTTAGCGTTCTACCCACCACATTCAAATATAGACCTACTTTTCCACAGTTCTGGGGATAAATTCGTTGTGCGGTTCTAGGCGGTAGCTATTGTCCACCGCAATGCGAGTTCAGCTGGGTTTCTGGCACGGTAAAATTCTTGTGCTCCTCCAACCAGTAATGCACCGAGCTCACGCCGCTCAGCAAATTCATGGCTAACATTAGCTGAATCAACACCACCACACGATAACTTCGCAATCCTCTCAGGACTATGTTGTGCCCATACGCCAAGCCAGCGTTTTGCAACCTCAGCTACAATTGGCCCACTCATGCCACCTCGTCCACCACCTGCCGAAAGCTCAGGAAATGGTTGGTTACCAATAGTGTTAATACCGGTTACAAAATCAATATATGGACTAACGGCCTGCGCAAGCTGTACTATTTGTCCCTCGTTCATATCATCTTCCAAAGAACTAACATGCGCGGAATCTTTTATACCGAGACATGTATCGCCACCTACGACAAGCCGGGTTTTATGTAGTAATTCGGCGCTCACTTCTGCATTCGTACATACGGGAGGATGAAATGACCCATCTGGTAGCCGGCCGTTAGGACAACTCAAGTTAATCTCTACGGCAGTAGGCGCAACAATTTCTATAACGCGTTCAGTTAATTCGGGTACTACCTCTAGGGGTGATTCGGCGGGAAGGTTTGATACGCTTACAATGACACGACACCCCATCTCACGCAGTATTCGTACTGGCTTAGCGAGTTCAGATAGCTCTTCTATGCCACCCCCCGGCAAGCCACGACAATTTCCAGCTGCCAGCCGTTTAAAATCATAGGTGAAGTCCTCACCACCATGTGTGGCTGCATTGCCGGGCCAAGGCGAATGAATAGCACTACCCACTGTGAGAGTTGGCATCGCTTCGGGATCTTCTATATCAAAAAACGGCGTTAAATGACTCGCACGTTTAAGTACCCCTGCTGCAATTAATATTTTTGAGCCCTCTCCCGGATCGAGTGGGTGTATTTTCTCAAGAGCCATATCTTATCTCCTCATTAATATAATATTTCAAAAACTGATGCGACGTCTACTTATTTATAATAATAAAAAATGTTATCACGATCGCTCTGGAATAATACGATGTAAGTAACTAGACTTTAAGCTTCCCGTTAATGCATCGTCTTTAAGCTCAAGATAAGATTCACCAGCGTGAATCTTTAGTAAATTGCCGACCATTTTTTGCGTGCGGGTGATTCTCTCCCAGGGATTGGAATGATAGCGTGCTTCAGTGCGTCTTTGCAAACGACCAATGTCAGTCGGTTCAGTATCAAATACCGCCCGACTTCCATCAGTAATGGGTAAATTAAACCGCTTTCGGGGATTAATACATAATTTTTCGTCCAATTGTTCGAGGCTCAACTTGCCATCCTGAACAGCTGCTAAAAGTATGGGTACCATTACGTTGTGGTTAACGACACCGTAGGTAGTTGCCGAGGTATCCATTTTGTCACTCAGCCGATGCGGTGCGCAGTCGCTTGCAAAAATATCCACCCACTCTATGTTTTCCCAGATGAACGCTATGTCTTCGGCAGTTTTCAGACGTGGCTTCATGCAACCATGTGAGCCGAGTGCTTGAGCATCAGTTTCCGTGAGTGAAAGATGATGTGGTGTTACTTCGCACGTTACGTTCATACCTCTTTTTTTGGCACGTATCACCGCACTTAATTCTTGCTGAGAAGAAACATGCGCAATGTGTATCGCGATCTTATAGCCGTTTGTTTGACGTGAAATATCTTCAAGTACTGCATCAACATTTTCGTCTTCGAGGTGCATAATAACTGGCTTCTCGGGTGCGGCCTTATACCAAAGCGCGGCTACTTCGGGAATATGACGTATATCAACATTGTTACCACCAGTCGTAATTGCCCCATAAATCTTAAGTCCAATACACTCGTTTTGTACGTGTTCAAACGTTTCCTGTAGGTATTCGGCATTCACTACCGACACGCCGCCTTCTTGCTGAATGGACTTTTCCGGATCAAGGCCGAATATAGATGCCACCGGGACATACGCCTCGTGAGAAATCATAGCCTGAATCATTATCAAGCGATCACGCGTTGCGATCGGAAGTTGTTCGACAACCGTAAGCCCAGAGCTTCGGTCATACAAACGCACCGCTTCGTTAGGCATCATTCCTATGCCGGTAATCCCAGATCGTAGCGCCACAGCAGTGTATTCCGCCAATCCCGCTTTACCTTCACTTTTCGCATTTAGTATTTCGAGATTGTCATCGGTTCGCGCATCGAGCGCACGTGGATGTCCATGAACATCAAACGGACCAGGCTCCATCACTATATTGCCACCTATAGATTCTATCGCCATTACATATCCTCATTCATGTTCGTTTTAACGTATACGAAAGCGCTCATCGTTGCAAGCATAAGTAGATCTATTTCTGAAGTGTTTTGATTAAGCGGGCATACCACAGAGCGCTCGGTCGGGGGCGACGCTGAAGCGTTTTGTAGTTAACTTCAATGAGTCCAAACTTTGGCCAAAATCCTTCGGCCCATTCAAAATTATCAAGCAAACTCCAGTGCACATAACCCTTAAGCGCTACTCCATCTTTGAGCGCGCCATCAAGTGCTTTCACACTCTGAGCAATCCACCACTTACGGTACACATCAGCTTGATCTGCGACGCCGCTTTCTGTGACAATAAATGGGACCTTGTATTTTTTATAAAGTTGCACCAAGAGTGGTCGTAGTTTATCAGGTTGCATATCCCAGCCAAGATCATTCTTTTTATTATCTTCGGGGTTATGAACCCTTGTTCCAAGCACCTGGTTGGCAAAGTAATAATTCAGGCCGAAAAAGTCCTGAGCGTGCTTCACACGGTTAACGAACCATTCATTTGCAAAATAATGGCTCAGTCGCGCGACTTTTTCAGAAATCCACGAGTCATCACCTGGGTAGTAATATGCACAGATATGCGCGAGCCCCACCTGTGCACGAGGGTGAATTTTTTTGAGCAGTCGGTAACTTTTTCGATGCGCACGGGCAAGATTGTACATAACACGAAGCGTCATCAGTTTTGAGCTGCCTTCTGGTGGCCAACGCTGCTCATGATAGCTCATCGCCGCATAGACAGTAGGCTCGTTTAACGTAATGATGTACTTAAAATC
>CAZNJH010000064.1:0-4312 GCA_964573355.1 uncultured Candidatus Saccharibacteria bacterium
TCAAATCGCGTTTCATTTATCTGTTTAAGGACGCCCCCAAACGGATAGAGGATAATGGATTGTCGTGTTGAGCGTTTGGCTTACTTTGTAATGAAGGTAAGGGCGTAGCCAGTTTTACCGGCGCGTCCGGCGCGACCGATGCGGTGAGTGTAGTCTTCGTAGGTTTGTGGTAAGCCATAGTTGATGACATGAGTGATGTCCTTCACGTCGATACCACGAGCGGCAACGTCAGTTGCGACCAAAATATCAATGGCTGTTTCTTTAAACTTCTTTAACGCTCGTTGACGTTGACCCTGAGTCTTACCACCATGAATGGCGTCGGTCGCAAAACCGCGACTCGTCAACTCTTGGTTGAGCCGCTCGACGCTTCGTTGAGTTTCGTCGAAAATAATGACTTTTTTAACGTGGTCTTGTATGAGAGCATCATGCAGTTTTTCAATCTTATCTTCTTTGGAATTGTAGTGCACCACGTTTTGATGAACATTACTACTGGTATCACCGGTTTTAACAGAAACCGTTACAGCATCTCGGGAAAACTTTTGAATTAGTCGATCAACTGTTGCGTCCATCGTCGCCGAGAAAAAGAATGACTGGCGATCTTCTGCCACGTTATCAAGAATAAACTGCATGTCTGGCAAGAAACCCATATCGAGCATGCGATCGACTTCGTCAAGCACAACGAGATTAAACCGTGTAAGAACGAGGCTTCCGCGCTCAAGATGATCTTTGATTCGACCCGGTGTGCCAATTACGATTCGTGGCTTGAATTTAAGATCACGAAGTTGTGGGCCCATTGGTGTACCACCAATTAGAAGTACGCCAAATAAACCACTACCCTTGGCAATGGAGCGCATTTCTTCTTCGATCTGCTGGGCAAGCTCGCGTGTCGGTGCGATAATCACCGCCTTCGCGTGTGGGTCATGGATTAAGCGATCGAGTACCGGAAGCGAAAATGCTGCTGTTTTACCAGTACCGGTATTCGCAATTCCAATCACATCTTTCCCTTCTAAACCGAGTGGGATCGTTTGGTCTTGTATAGGAGATGGTGTTTGATATCCTTTGGTAATAAGATTATCTTTTATGAGCTGATCAACTGCAAAATCGGTAAACTGATGCGTCGGTACATATTCGTCGATTTCTACCGGCACAGCCACCCGAACAAATTTAGCAGGATCAATATACTGACCCCGGCCCTTGACCATGTTACGTGATTTAGTACGACCACCACCGTAGTGTTTTGCACCACCGAACGAACGCTTCTTATAGCTTGTTGAACGTGAATTATAAGGCATAAAAATAGAATCCTTTGCTTGTTTAGTTTTGTACCTTGATTGTTACTAGCGAATCAAGGAATAAAACATCGAACAAACCTGGATTCTTATTTAGAACAATGAAACCACTATAGCACACTGATATTAAAAAGTCAATGAATGTACACACGTCTCGTACACGCTGTACGTCTAATTAAAGAGTTGTGGAGTACCTATCAAGATCAAATTGTACTTGCCAAGGCGAGCAGGACGTAACTATCTAACTGAGTAGTGCGCCGCCATCAACAACAATCTGTTCACCGGTCATGTAGCTACTCATGTCGCTAGCTAAAAATAATGCCACCGTGCCGATTTCATCTGGTTCGCCCATACGATGCATAGGAATTTTAGCCATAAATGCCGTGGTACTCGCCGCCATTTGTTCGGCTGATGCTCCTTGGCTCATGCCAGCAACTCCGGGAGTAGCAATTCCTCCGGGAGCAATCGCGTTGACCCAAATATTATGCTCAGCTAGTTCGAGTGCTGAATTTTTAGTAAAGCCCCACATGCCGTGCTTAGAAGCATCGTAGTGTGCAAGCCCAATCATTGAAGGGTGCAGTGCATCTATGGATGTAATGTTGATAATTTTGCCACCACCCTGTTGCTTCATAATCTCGGCTGCGTACTTCGTAGTCAGAAAAACGCTTCGTAAATTGACATGTATGACTTTTTCAAACTGCTCGGCATCGAGCTGCGCAATTGGTGCCGGAGGGTATATTCCTGCATTGTTGACTAAAATATCGAGTGAACCAAATGAACTTGTACAGGTTTCTACCATGGCCTTCACCGCTGGTTCATCAGAGACATCAACGGTCAGCGCCTGGGCAATCCAGCCCTGGGCATTCAGTTCTTCGGCCGTTTTTTGCGCCTCGACTTCATCCGTATCCGCGACCAGCACTTTTACACCCGCCTCGGCCAAGCGATATGCGATGCCTTTGCCAATCCCCTTTGCTCCCCCGGTTACAATTGCTGCTTTCCCATTAAGATCGAGTAATTGAGATATATTCTTCATATCTTTAGTATACCAATAATGTAAACCAAACGCATGGGTTCTTCTTAACACTTATGCTTGCACTGTCATAATAAACACACATACTAGGTAACAGTAATGAAGGAGGGATCGGTGGCAGATGTTGAACGATTGCTAGTTGTAGGTGGCGGAGGGCGTGAATTTGCGCTTCTGGATGAAGCTCTAAAAACTGGGGTGGACCACGTATTTTCAACGCGCGGAACCGATGCAGTCAACCGAGGTATTGAAGGTGTCATTAACACGGGTCTTGGTGATAAAGATGTTCGAGCTATTGGTGAATTTGCCGCTCAAGAAGCGATTGACTTAGTAATCGTTGGTCCTGAAGCACCGCTTATTGCAGGAGTTGGCGATATTTTGAGACAAAAAGGGATCGCCGTTTATGGACCAAATGCGGATGGCGCACGATTTGAAGCCGATAAGCAAGTTACCCACCGTTTTGTCGAAAAATACAGCCTTCCGAATCCTCCACACTCCCAGACCTTCTCCCCACTAGAAAGAGATGCTGCAAAATCCTTGATTAGGGAACTTGGCGCAGAAAACGTATATACAAAACGTGTTGGGCAAGAAGCTGGCAAGGGCGCCGTTGGCTATACAGAAGAGGAGCTAGAGCGTGCTTTACGTGAAGTAGATGAAGTAGCGGACAAACGTGAGGGGTTACTTATTCAAGGCAGGTTACGAGGACCGGAATACTCCGCCATGTTCATGTTTGATGGGCGCGGAAACGCTGTAGCCACTGCGCTCTCACGAGATCACAAATCACTATTTAATGGCGGAGCTGGTCCAAATACCGGCGGCATGGGAGCTCGCGCACCTCTTTCAATGGAGGATGCCAGCCAACAGCGTCGTGAAGAAATTGAACAGATTGGCCAAAAAATTGCCGGTGGGCTCGTTGAAGAAGGAATAGATTTTCGTGGCACATTGTATGCAGGGATAATGGCAAAAACACCATACGTGCAGTCGGTACTTAATATTCTTGAATTTAATGTCAGATTTGGTGATCCAGAAATGCAAATCCTACTTCAATCTCTTGGGGGTCGAGCTATTGACTATATGCTTGCTGCTGCACATGGCGAATTAGAGATGGATATGAGCCGTCTATACCTTAATGCCGATGAGCACCCAGTTTCCATGACCGTTTGCATGGCATCACCCGGGTATTCACAGGCTGGCCGGAAGATCATAACCGGCTTACCAGTTGTGATACCTGAAGATCTGCCGGACGACATTACCATTCAATTTGCCGGAGCAAAACAGCATGACGATCAAATTGTAAGCAGTGGCGGGCGCGTATTATACGTGACCAAAACCGCACGAAATACCACAGAAGCAAGAAAAGTTTACGATGTAATCGGACGTGAAAATGGTGGTATTTACATTGGCGATGATCAGCAAATTATTCGAACTGATATCGGACTAGTATAAGGAACGTTTGTCGCAAAAGCTACTTGTTGATTAGTAATTGCTGCTCAACACCTTTATACTTAGAATCATATGTCTATAGCAGGTGACCATTTACGACAAGCTGCGAATGAAATGAAGATTGCTGCCCAACAAAAACAGCAAGATCTTCAAGAATATCAACGCAGAGCTGACGAACAGCGCACACAGGTAAGTGCACTCGAAACACAATCTAAAGAGATTCATAAGCAAGCAGATCAATTACAAGACCAAGCCAACATTATTCGTCGGCAAATCGACGAAGAACAGCATCTTGTTTACGAGATGGAACGAACTGTAAAAGATCTGCTCAAGCAGGCGAATGATTTAGAGCAACAAGCTAGAAACGCCGATAGCCAGGTGGCGTAAACCACACAATCTTATCATTAATCTTCCGTTAATCATTGTTCGATACTTCTCAGTAATATGGTGGCGCGCTACAGCTCTGGACCAGAATCTTCCCCGGTCATCGCTTCTATCTCAGCCATTAAATCACCTTGTCTACTTCTTATCTCTACAACACACTCCCCACTTG
>CAZNJH010000065.1:0-4293 GCA_964573355.1 uncultured Candidatus Saccharibacteria bacterium
GTTTTGAGGCAGTGATTGGCGCAATCTATCTTGATGGTGGCTACGGTGCAGCCAAAACATTTATCACCGACAATATCATCGCTACGTTACCACAGATTTTAGAAACCGGTAGTTGGCGTGACCCGAAGAGTTACTTGCAAGAAGTGGCACAAGAAAAAGACGGCCACACGCCAGTCTACAAAGTACTCTCAGAAGACGGTCCCGACCACGATAAGATTTTCACGCTCGGTGTTTTTATTGGTTCACAACTCCGTGGTTCTGGCAGCGGCAGCTCAAAACAATCTGCGCAGCAAAAAGCAGCCGAAGAAGCCCTTAAATACTACGACAGCGAAGAATTATAGCTCAATGATCAGCGGTTTGTAGCGCCGAATTACTGGGTTACCGTGAATGCCCAAATCACAATCTTTTTGCTCGTGCCATCAAGCATATTGACAACAGGGGCGGCTATCTGTACAATAAACCCTAATTGTTTTCATAAATATAATGTGTCAAAGAAGGAAGTAGATGTTAGCAATTAGAATGCAAAGAACTGGACGTAAAGGATACCCGACATATCGGGTTGTTGTACAAGAGGCACACCGTCAGCCAACGAGCGGTAGGGTTGTCGCCAATCTTGGCAGCTATAATCCTCACACCAAAGAAAACTCACTCGATAAAGAAAAAGTTGCTGTGTTCTTGCAGAACGGTGCGCAACCTTCCGATCGAGTAGTGAAGCTACTTGTAGCTGAAAAAGTTACTCTTCCTGCATGGGTTAACGTTCCTGCGGCAGACAAGCAGAAATCACTTAAGAATGCCGAGAAACTTCGTCGGAACCAACCGAAAGAAGAACCAGTTGCTGAAGCACCCCAAGAGGCTCCGGCAGAAGCTGACGTGACGACCACTGAAGCTGATGTTACTGCGACTACTCCTGAAGAAGCTCCAGAAAAAAAAGAAGAAGCATCAGCTTAACGAGCTACTGTTCCTAAAAGTGCTGCAACGAGGTGAGCTATTCGGCGTGGGTAACAATGCCCAAAGAGCAAAAACCTCTGCTATACTAAAAGCACAAACGTAAACCACGAGAGGAGCCAGGATGTCCGATACCATAGACCAGCAATTTGTAGAGTTTGTAGTGAAGGCGTTAGTGAGTAACCCTGACGCAGTACAAGTAAATCGAACGATTGATGAAAAAGGCGTGTTACTCGAATTAACGGTCGATCCAGAAGATCTCGGTCGAGTTATTGGTAAGCGGGGTGGTACGGCCCAGAGTATTCGTACGTTGCTACGAGCGCTCGGTACCAAAAACGAAGCCCGATACAATCTTAAAATTGTTGATACTGATGGTGGCAGTGGTGCCACACGCACTCAAACAAGTACTGATGATGACCAAACAGAAGATACTGCTACACAAGATCAGCCACAAGAAGACAATACTGTGGATGAAATTACGGATGAGCCTGTGGAAAACGACGAGGAAGAAGTATCAGAATATGAAAAAAAGCACCGAAATGACCTTGCGGATCTCGATGATATCGATATATAATACTTATGTTCACCACGAAAGGTAACATACAAAGATAAAATAAAAACTTCAAAGCTCGCTTGCGAGTCTGAGAAATCAGAGAGCTTTATGTGATTAATAATACCCCTATATCAAGGGGTATTATTAATAGAAAGACAGAAAAATTTATGGAGGTGGCGAATCGCTCGGGCGGAGGGTGCACATTCTGTGGTGCATTGTTCCCCTCCGCCGGCGTATGTGATCTATGGCCGCCTTGACTCCACCAGGCTTTGGATGAGCATAGCTCCCACGTGAGTGATCAGGGCGCAGAGGAAGTATGCGATTATGCAGGCACTTACTCGCAGGTAGCTGAGCCTGGTCTCAATCTGCTCGTACGATTGTGCGTACATGTACGGAGCTGTGCTCATTTCGTTCATCTGTATAACACAAATCATCAGGGTAAACCCGATGAAGCCGATGAGCAGCGTGATGACGCCCTCAAAACTCGAATCCTTGGAGCAGAAACCGCTCACCAAACCACTGGCTAGACCAAGGACCGCCGTGACGGTGATCCACTCTAAGTGGTGGGTGTTGTATCCCAGCTGCTGGTAACGTGCCAGGTCGTCAAAGGGCAAAAGCTGCCACATCGTACCACCTCCATATTGTGCCACAGAAATCTTCTGGGACGATTAAATATTAACAGAATTGTTTAATATGTCAAGGTATATTTAAGACCTCGATGCTCTGGAAGGCTGCGAAAGAGCAGGTTGTGTCATATAGCTGCGTGAATCTCCGCGAATTTGGGCTTGGACCGCGCAAGCAGGTTGACGACATACCATACGGTGGCGGAAGTGGAATGGTACTGATGATTGAGCCACTCCTCGCGGCGGTCGAAACAGCCAAACAAGAAGACCCGATGGCAAAAGTGCTGCTTATGACACCACGAGGTACTCTCTGGAGGCAGTCAAAAGCAAAAGCGTATGCTGCTGATAACAAAGGTCTCATAATCATATGTGGGCGCTATGAAGGTTATGATGAACGAGTGGTGAGTGTCGTTGATGAGCAAATATGTATCGGTAATTATGTACTTACCGGTGGTGAAATTCCCGCCATGATCGTAACTGACAGTATCGTTCGACTGCTTCCTGGTGTTTTAGGTGGCCAAAACTCAGCTGAAATCGAAAGTTTTTACGAAGACGACATAGCAATCGAAGCGCCGCAATATACTCGACCGGCGGAATTTGAAGGTATGCGTGTGCCTGATGTGCTCCTGAGTGGCCATCATGCTGAGATTGAAAAGTGGCGAAACGAAAACTAAACTTCAGACACAAAGTTAAAACAACCCATTGAGGGTTGTTTTAAAATATAAATAGTTGTTGTGGTGGAGGCTCATCCACAGGAAATTTTTTGATTTGTTTTTATTTTTTCCTTAGAGCTTGGCTTAATAGTAACAACTGCATAAGCAGTTTGTAAAGACTTTTTTGAAATTTTTACAATCTTTTTGATATCTACGCTACTGCTGGTGTAGTTATGCTTCCGTTGACGCACTAGGTATTTGCTCGATAGTACCGCACGCCAGTCGAGGGCCGCCACTATGTCCGGAGCCACTTTCACCTGGGGTATGGGGATCAGAATTGCCATGAATCATAATTGATGTACCTTCTGGTGCAGACGATTCTCCTAGAAGAGACACTGGTCCATCTGAAAGCGTGACGCGAGTCGTAACTGCCTCAAGTATGCCATGACCAGTTTCATCAACAGTAATTTGCGGCAAATCACCTGCATGATAGCCATGATTAGCATCAGGGTCCGTGTTGCCACTCGGGCCGGGATCAAAATGCCCACCTGCACATTTAAAGCCGTCACAGTCACAGGCTGCTTTTTCATGAAAATGAACCGCATGTTTACCTGGAGTAAGTAAATTGGGATCGCCATGCACATCTATAGCGACGTGAACATAGATACCGGTGTCTATTGTGTATTCGGTGAGCGTAGCAGTACCGGTTATCCCGGGCCCTGCTAATTTGGCAGTAGCTCGAGATGTTACTTCTTTATGTTCAGCTTGTAAATCCAGTGCCATGAGATCTCCTTTGTCCGTCTTAATTTTATCATGGGATACTTCGAGACTATTGGTAAATAATATCAAATACTGTTTGTGCGAGCTGATTGATCAAGGCCACACGACTTGCATAGTTGGAGCCGTCAGTTGCACCGCCTTTGGTATAAATAACGAGTACTATTGGACGATCTTGATGTACTATGATTCCGGCATCGTGTAGGCGGTCTTCAAGCTGCCCGTATTTATGGTATATCGTGGCCCCTTCTGGTGTGATGGTAGGCAGCATTGCTTCATTATTAGTCTTTTGCATGTATGAAAGAAGAAGAGAGGTGTGTTCTTCGTTGAGCAACTCTCGTTTATAAAGTTTTTCCAGCAGCAGCGCCTCGTCGCTTGCAGTGATGGTATTATTTTTTGACTGATATGATTTAACGCCAATTAATTTAGCGTAACTTTCTATACGTGCATAGGTAAGATTGCTATTGAGTGCGGCCCAAGCATCATTATCGCTTTGATTAATCATTTGTTTGAGCTGCTGCTTTGCGTTAGCACCCCCAATAGTCTGTGTGAGGGTTCGGTCACCTTGCTCAACCTGTTTAAGGTAAGCGGCTGCTGTTAACACTTTGGTTGTACTCGCCCCGGCAAAATTATCCTGATATCCATAATTTGCTTTTGTGTTTGTGCCAATGTCGATTAGTGCTACCGAAATTGCAAGCGACTCATGTTGAGAAATCAGTGCGTCAAGCTGTTGATTCAATTC
>CAZNJH010000066.1:0-2712 GCA_964573355.1 uncultured Candidatus Saccharibacteria bacterium
GAAATCATAAATACGAATCAGCTTTGGCTATTTGTCCGTAATTTGACCATTCTTACCATCATCAGAAGTTGGATCACAGTATTCGTTTACTGGAATCTCGTGCCATCCGCCCTTGAATTTTGGGTTCGGAGCACTTTTAAGACGTAACACTGCAGCGATAAGTACCGATACGCCCACAGCAACTGCTGCGCGTCGCGTAAATACAAAGTTACCCACCGCATCTTTAAGAAGATGCGTCTCCATACTCTACTTATAACAGATTTATTTCTCTACGCCAAGGTGGTGCTTAATACGCTCAATAACATCAGCGATCACAACTTGTGACTTCACAAGATAATCATCAACTCCAAGATTCTCAGCGCGCTCTTTATCTTTTTCTTGGCTCAGCGCCGTAAGCATAACGATTCGGCTATTTGCAGTTTCAGGAGTATTTCGCAGTATATCGAGTACGTCAAAACCGCTTATTTTTGGCATCATCGCATCAAGTAAAATTAGATCTGGATGGTATTCAACGGCAGCAGAAAGTGCATCTTCTCCATTTGCTACGTGCTTAACATCGAAATCTTCGGCCGTGAGGCGCATAACATACATTTGCGCGAGCGCTTCATCATCTTCTACTAGTAAAATCTTGTGTTGTGCCATAGCAAAAGTATACCCTATTTAGTCAGTTTCTTCAATGCGCTTATGAATCCATCGAACAGTGGTTGCGGACGATTCGGTCGTGACGTAAATTCAGGGTGAAACTGACTCGCAATAAAGAACGGATGATCTGTTTTTTCAATAATTTCCACCAAACCACCTTTCCGCCACTCCCCACTCACCGTAATGCCCGCTGCCGAAAGTTGGTCGCGATACACGTTATTGAATTCGTAGCGATGCCGGTGACGTTCGTGGACGATTTTTTTGCCATACAGCTGTGCGGTTTTAGTTTGCGGTAATAGTGCACACTCGTAATCACCAAGTCGCATTGTACCCCCGGTACCCTCTTTGCCTACTTGGTCTTCCATGGTTGCAATCACCGGATCAGTGGTTTGAGAATCAAACTCTGTTGAATTGGCATTAGCTATGCCAGCCTGCCGAACTGCAGCAATGGCTGCAACCTGCATACCTAGACAGAGGCCCAAATATGGAATATTGTGCTTCAGCGCCCAATCTGCCGCGGCAATTTTTCCCTCAACACCACGAGACCCAAAACCACCCGGCACCACAATACCGTCAACTTGTTTTTGAACATCAGTAAGTGTAAGTGTGCCATTTTCAATTGCTTCAGCATTTATCCAGCTGATTGCAATGTCAACGCCATGCTTCCAGCCAGCAGCTCGCAGTGCTTCGACTACTGAGAAATAACTATCTTCATTATCTAGATACTTTGCAACCATTCCGACACGAACTGTTTGATTTTTTGATTTGGTGATTGTGGTCAGTAGTTTTTGCCATTCACTATTGTTGGGCTTTTTACCCTTAAGCGATAGGCGCTGCACAATATAATCCCCTATGCCCGCTTCTTCTAGTGTTAATGGAACTTGATAAATTGTTTGTGCATTTGGAAGCAATGCGATTGCAGCTTCCGGTACCCCGCCAAACAAGCTCAGCTTTTTAATGATGCTGTTAGGCGCAGGTGCTTCGGAACGAGCCATTAACATGTCAGGTGCAATACCGGTGTTTCTGAGATCTTTGACCGCATTCTGGGCAGGTTTTGTTTTGAATTCCTTACTTGCACCAAGATACGGAATATATACAACGTGAACGTAAATACAATCTTCCCGACCGTGACGTATACCCATTTCGCGTATTGCTTCAATAAAGGCTTGTCCTTCGATATCACCAACGGTTCCACCAACTTCAACAATGTGGACGTCAAACCCAGCTGCGGCATTTTCTATATGTTCCTGCATTGCCTGAGTGACATGGGGCACGATCTGGACAGTTTTACCAAGATATTTACCAGCTCGTTCGTCGTCGAGCACCTGCCTGAGTACCCGGCCGCTCATGGTTGAACTTGCCTGCGTGAGTTCGATATCTAAAAAACGCTCATAGTGACCGAGATCAAGATCTGTTTCGGCCCCGTCTTTTGTCACAAAACATTCCCCATGCTCCGCTGGATTTAACGTACCAGCATCGGTATTTAAATATGGATCACATTTTTGAATATTCACACGCAGCCCGCGACTTTTTAAAATATTGCCAATTGATGCAGCGGTAATCCCTTTGCCCACGCCAGAAAGTACGCCCCCGGTTACAAAAATAAATTTTGGCTTAGTCATGTGATGCTCCTGTCGTGTTTATTTGATATACAAAAAGAGGCGCATAATGCTGCCTCTTTTTGGGGTAAGTGTGCTGTGATCTTTGATCCATTATATTCATTACAAATTTTTGCAAACACAAAAATCACTCAAAACTCCCTTAATACAAATACTCTACCGAAACACTAGCGATAATACAAGCATGACTTACTTTTTGTGGATCACGAAATTCTATTATCACGTAACCTATTTAACGTAGCGCGGAAACTGCTCGATCTTTTTGTGGATCACGATTCGCCGCAACATCTTCAGCTGTCAGCTGAACAGTGGTATCAGGCTCGATTCCAGCCTTATCGATATTTTTACCTTTTGGCGTATACCAACGGGCTACGGTTACCTTCAGCTTTCCGCCACCGGGTAAATCAATTAATTCCTGCACACTCCCTTTGCCGAACGATTTTTCTCCCAG
>CAZNJH010000066.1:2722-4116 GCA_964573355.1 uncultured Candidatus Saccharibacteria bacterium
CAACACCGTGGTCGTGCAGGGCACCAGCGAGTATCTCACTTGCGCTGGCGCTTCCTTCGTTAATAAGCAATGTGGTAGGAATTCCGGCTAAAATTGGGTTGTTCCCAGTTTTGAGTGAAGAGGTGGTTTTTCCACCTTCACGCTCTTCTACTACAACTTTGTTGTCTAACCAGAGGCCCGCTACTTTCACTGCTGAATCAAGTAACCCGCCCCCGTTATTACGCACGTCAACAACAATTCCTTTTACGTTTTTGTTTTTAAAATCTTGGGCCGCTTGATTTGCAAGCTCCGCGGTGTCGTCACTAAAGCGAGTAATCTGTAAGTATCCGATATTGCCATCGAGTAGCTCACTTTTTACACTTGGTACCGTTATTTGAGCACGAGTAATGGAAACTTCGATCGGTGAACTGTCACGGATAAGACTCAGCTTTACCTCTGATCCTGCTTCTCCGCGAATTTTACTGACTGCTTTATCGACATTCATGCTCACAGCATCTTCATTATTAATTTTTGCAATGATATCGCCTGGGCGTACGCCTGCTTTTTCGGCGGGAGAATCTGCGATCGGGGCGATCACCACAAGTTTTTCGTCACGTTTACCAAGTTCAGCCCCAATACCACTGAATGTACCATTTAAATCACTCTCGAACTCCGTCGCCTCTTTCTCGCTCATATAAACCGTGTACGGATCACCGGCAGCATCGACTAAGCCTTTACTTAAACCATCTTGTAACTTTTGCACATCAAGTTTACCGTCGTATTTTGTCTTCAGAAGATCGTATACTTTTTCGACTGAAGCAAAATTAAGATTCTGGCTGAGTGCTTGATTGCCCTTGTTTGTGTAGGGTGCAAAAAAATAATCACCAATGGTTTGAAAGCGATTGCCAGCAACAAAAGCTAATAGCACCGCTATAAGTAACACGCCGTAAGATACGCTCCTCGATCGATTCGCTGACCGAGAAGCGAGTGATTCTCTTTCATTCATACTATAAAAATTGTACCATGGAACTAATGGTTAACTCAGACATTTTTACCCATCACGCTCTGACTGAAAAAGAATTTGATGCGTGCGCAGGAGCTCTTTCTCCGCTGCGCATACCGCTTGAGCAGTCTCCTGAGTGGGGAAACTTCGATTCCGCAGTTGCAGGCCGTACTTTTCTCGGTAGTTTTCGGTATAACGATCACAACGGCAACCTTATTGCTACTGGGAGCGCAACACTGTACAAGCAAAAAGGACGCAACTGGATCTGGTTTAAACATGGGCCTTTATTCGCAACTACCCCAAACACCGACACTGTTAAAAAAATGTGTGCAACACTCAGGCAACAATTTGCATCACATCCTTCAAAACCCCTGTTTATTCGACTGAGCAGCCCGACGTACACAAAGCCACT
>CAZNJH010000067.1:0-4074 GCA_964573355.1 uncultured Candidatus Saccharibacteria bacterium
GATTATGAACGAATGTTTATCGAAATCGTACGAAGGCAAACTTAAGTAGTAGTTTTTTGGAAGATACGGAAATGTGTCGACTTCAAATATTGCGCCCACGTTTTCACTCTGCATAATATGAAGTGTTTTTTGAATATCGAGATACTTGGTGACCTTTTTACGCAAATAACGTGTGTTCGCCACGAAGTCGACCGCCAACAAAAAGGAGGGGAAAGCTGCAGCAATTTTATGATTTTTAGTCCAGTTTTTTCCGGCATCCTGAAAATATAGGTATGTATTCGTAGCCGCTTTTTCAAAATTAATTCGTCGGCACTTTACCACTGCAAATTGTAAATCTTTTGCCTTCTTGACCTTATATTTTTCTTTCAGGTCGAGCAGGTCGCCGCCCGACTTCATAATCACCATTCGCTCTTTGCCGACCGTTGACTCGGCAGGCAGACCAATAACTTCTGGCTTTACTGGTCGCAGCACCCCAACTTCAATATTATTCGATAGTGAACCAAGGTCTCGATCACTCAGCACAAAATAACGAATGGTGTTTTCCTCAATCTTAACGATCACCTGAAATTCTTTCAGAACACCAACATATTGCGAAAAGACATTATAAAGACGGTTCCAGTCTTCCTTGGTAACCTGATCGCGCAAAAGATAGAATTCAAAGCAGTGTTTCATAACATAACCATCGTTATTGTACGAATTATAACACTAACACCTGTTGTATAACAGTGACGGGAAAATCGTAGCTATAGTTTTTCTTTAATTTCAGCAATCTGGTCACGAATATCAGCAGCCTCTTCAAATCGCAGGTTTGCACTTGCAAGATCCATTTGACCTTCCAGCTCCTTAATCAGATGTTTATATTCGTCTTTTGGTATTTTTCTTAAATCAAGTCGCTGTTTTTTATCTTTTTCTGGAGCCCCAATAATTGCACGGAGTCCTTCGTCAACTATCTTATCAACTCCTGTGGGGATAATATTATTCGCCTTGTTATATGCTTCTTGGATTTTTCGACGACGTTTCGTTTCATCGATCGTATACTGCATTGATTTTGTAACAGTATCACCATACATAACTACATGGCCTTCTACATGACGGGCTGCGCGTCCAACTGTTTGCACGAGTGCCTGTGAACTACGGAGAAAACCTTCTTTATCCGCATCCATAATAGCCACTAAACTGACCTCAGGTAAATCGAGTCCTTCACGTAGCAAGTTGATACCTACTAGTACGTCATATATTCCGAGACGCAAATCGCGTAGAATATCCGTACGATCCAGCGTATCAACATCACTGTGTAAATACGCAGTTTTGATATCTAATTCTTGCAAATACTCGGTTAAATCTTCTGCCATGCGTTTTGTCAGAGTAGTCACCAAGACCCGTTGCCCTTTTTGCGTCGTCTCACGAATTTCTTTAATCAAGTCATCTATTTGATGTGCTGTTGGCCGAACTTCGATAGGTGGATCGAGCAATCCCGTAGGTCTAATGACCTGCTGCACTGGTGTGCCGCCACGTGTCAGTTCATATTCAGCGGGTGTCGCAGAAACATAAATCACTTGATTCACGTGTTGTTCGAATTCATCAAACTTAAGCGGGCGGTTGTCTAACGCCGAAGGAAGACGAAATCCATGCTCCACCAAAACTTCTTTGCGGGCGCGGTCGCCGTTATACATGCCGCGTACTTGAGGAAGTGTCATGTGACTTTCGTCTATCAGCATCAAAAAATCATCAGGAAAATAATCAAGCAGGGTTGCGGGCTGATCTCCTGGCTCTCGATCAGTTAAATACCGTGAGTAATTTTCGATGCCCTTTACAAATCCGGTTTCTTCGAGCATTTCTAAATCAAATTTAGTACGCTGTGATAGCCGTTGCGCCTCAAGAAGCTTGTTATGACTTTCGAATTCTTGAATACGAAGGTCGAATTCCTGTCGAATTTTCCCAATCGCAACCTTAAGCTTATCAGCCGGAGTAACATAATGTGATCCAGGGAAGATGGTTACGGCCTCAGGTTGCGTAATAACCTCCCCGGTCAACGCGTTAATTTCGGTAATCCGATCAACTTCATCACCAAAAAATTCCACCCGATATGCCGTCTCACCACCAACGGGGAATATATCAACAACATCACCGCGAACGCGAAAAGCACCGCGACTGAAATCAATGTCATTTCGGGTATACTGAATGTCTGTAAGATGCCGGATAAATTTATCTTGTCGTCGCTTCTCACCCGTATGGACCGTGATCGACATTGCCCCGTAGTCTTCTCTTGAACCGATGCCATATATACAACTCACAGAAGCAACAATGATACAGTCGCGGCGACTTAACAGTGCCGACGTTGCAGCGTGGCGTAAACGATCAATCTCTTCATTTATTTTTGAATCCTTTTCAATATAGGTATCGCTCGAAGGCATGTACGCTTCTGGCTGATAGTAGTCAAAATAACTCACAAAGTAGTGTACTTCGTTATCTGGAAAGAACTGGCGGAACTCACTATACAGTTGAGCAGCAAGTGTTTTGTTGTGACTTAAAACTAAAGTTGGTTTTTGAACATTTGAAATCACATTGGCCATGGTAAATGTTTTACCTGAGCCAGTTACTCCAAGTAGGGTTTGTTCTCTGGTGCCCTTTTTCAACCCTTCCGTCAGCAATCGAATAGCTTCTGGCTGATCACCAGTTGGTTGATATTTCGTCTGAAGCTTAAACTTTGCACTCACCTATATAGTGTAGCAAATATGCTAGCTGAACGTTGTGTGACCTTAGCGCTGAGAAGGTTCGGAAGAAACGGGTGTGTCCGGTTCAACAGTGCTCGTATTGTCTTTTTGCATCGTGCCAGACAACTCCAGAAGCGCAAATTGCTTCAGAACCGACGCCTTGTACGGTGTTTCGATGTCCGCCGGATTTGTGGTGCAAGTTTCAGTTTTTGATTTATACATATACAGGTACTTACCGATGCCGACCACATTTGCATTCGCCACAGGCACACTGCCAGCGGCAGCACGTTCAATCGTACCAATCTCACCCTGGTAATCTCGGCAGGTAGCAATACCAGCCATTGTTGGGGAGTAGATCTCTATAAAATCAGCATTAAGCCGTGTTCTGATTCGATATTTTACATCTTGAAACTTTTCTTCGAGTGGTACGCGAATACCCCATTCAGTAATAGTTAGGTACTGTACGCCAGGTTGAGTAATAGGTTCTCCTACGCTAGCCAATTGTTCACGGAGACTATCTACCTCTTGATTTACCTTTGTTACTTTTGCATCACTGGCTTGTTTTGCACTATTTTTCCCGAGCAACAAGCCTCCCGCAAAAAGTAGCCCACCAAAAAGAACAGCTCCAAGAATAGTTAAAACCACGAGCATTGTTCGCGACCGCTGAGATGGCGACGGGGTTGATTGCGTGATTTGCGGTTGAGGAAATACGGGTTGATTTGGTTGCATGTGTTTTCGCTTTCTTTACTTATAATTATGGCGTTCTTCTAAAATTTTCACAATACGCTCCACTAATAAGTCTGGCTGTTGCCCAAAAAAGACGTCGTGGCGAGTATCACAGACACCGTCATGACACATACCGGCTGCGAGCATAAGATGTTCGAACTCTTCGCCAACACCACCGGTATCCTTTAGCACACCGACCGGTACATGACTTTCAATTGCAGTTGCAAATTCATGAACAGTACCCATCCTTCCGCCAATACTTAAAACTGCATCTGAACTTTGTACCAGCAGTGCATCTCGGCCTACGTAGTGAAGCCCTGTGTAGAGAATAAAATCATAAGCCGTTGTTGGCAATCGGTACTTGTTTAAATGTTCACGAGCACTTGCGGCCGGGCTTACCCCAATGCTCATCCCCCCAACACTTTTTGCACCCTGCGCAGCCCAATCAGGCAAACCTATTGTGGCACCTGTGATTAACACATGCCCATGGAGTGCCACCTGTTTCCCAAGTTCAAATGCCAGTTCATAGTCTTCTTCGACAGTTTTTCCTCTGGCAGCCCCACTCACGCAAATCGTGAATCGATGTTTCGGTGTTTTTGGCACAAGCTTTGTCTGTTTCGGTCTAGAATTGGGC
>CAZNJH010000068.1:0-4026 GCA_964573355.1 uncultured Candidatus Saccharibacteria bacterium
CTTTTAACAGCACTCCGGCGTGAAATGATCGAGGAAACGGGTATTGAACCTATTGTTGGAAGGCTACTGTTTGTACAGCAGTATCTTGAAGCAGAACAATCAGAACAGCTGGAGTTCTTTTTTCACATTACAAACACCGTCGATTTTCAAAACGTTAATCTCAGCACTACCACGCATGGTGATCGAGAGGTGGCTCGGTGTGGTTTTGTGGATCCGAATCAAGTCACTGTGCTTCCGAAGGATCTGCAATCAATCGACATTCAAGCACATATTGATGGTAAATTACCGGTTGCATTCTTTACGCATTTATAAAACAAGCCCTGAGAGTTTTGCGGCATCTGCAATCTGAAAGCTGCCAATTCGTGTACGTCGAAGTTCGGTGCAGTAGGCACCAGTTTCAAGCACTGCGCCAATATCTTCAACCAACGAACGGATATAGGTGCCACTACTCACATCACAGACACACCGAAGATATGGATATTCGTACGATACAACTTCAAGTCGGTCAATAGTGACCTGCCGTGGGGGCATCGCCACAACTTTACCTTCTCGCGCCAGCTGGTATGCGCGTTTGCCATCAATTTTTATTGCTGAGTATTGGGGCGGAATCTGGGTAATTTTGCCTCTAAAGCGCTCTAGTGCAGTCTCAATGGCACTTTGAGCGGGTACATGGGATGCTTTTTTAGTTATTTCACCCTCCGGATCACCTGTGGAGCTCACCCCACCCAAGCGTGCAGTAAATTCGTAAGATTTATCTAACTTTAAAAACGTACCTGCATCTTTACACGCATCCCCGAGCAAAATAATGAGGAGCCCTGTAGCAAAGGGGTCCAAGGTACCGGCATGCCCTACACGAAGTTGTTTTTTTGTTGGAGTCTGAGCGCGCTGTTGATAGCCCGCACGCACCATGCCTCGAATCTTCGCCACCACATCAAAACTCGTCCAACCCGCTGCTTTGTCGATCAGTATTACATCTTTCATCATCGGTTAGTATACTAAACATTATGCAGAAGGTATTATTTGGTATTTTTGCGCATCCTGACGATGAAGCGTTTGGGCCTTCCGCTTCGCTTTATCACGCTGTTCAAACCGACACTGCCGTGCACCTCGTTCTCTTAACAGATGGTGAGATGGGCCGAAACCCAGACAACATAGCTGAGCTCGGTCAAACGCGCCTCAACGAATGGGAAGCGAGCGGGAAGCTGATCGGCGTTACGTCATGCCATGCACTCCACTATCCTGACGGCGGGCTGAGCAATAACCTGTACTTAGAAATCGCTGAGAAAATTTTAGAAATTATACACCGCACAGTTGCATCCTCACCCCATGGTGTAGAACTCGAGCTTATGACATTTGATCAAGGCGGTATTACTGGCCATCTTGACCACATTGCAGCAAGCTATATCACTACCTATGTGTACCTAAAGTTACGCGAAAGAGGAAATGCAACGCATAAGCTTGGGGAGCTGAAATATTACTGCTTGCCCCAGTGTCTGGCACCCAACTCAGACGCAGGGTGGCTCTATATGACCTGCGGCAAAGCCGATGCACACTGTGATGAAATTTTTGATTATACACATATGACAGATGTAAGAAACCAGATTATGCGAGCACATTATTCACAGCGAGAAGACATGGAAGCAATTGTAGCCCTACAGGTAGCAACAGATAATCCTTGCCGGTACAAAGATCACTTTTGCTATTTTAAGGATTAACCCTACTGTTCGGCTACAGTGCTAGAGTACGGGTGGGAGTGGCGGCAAACCTGATCCGTTTGGATTATTGAGTGGTGGTTTACCTTGAAGTTCACGGTTCCGATCAACCGCTTGTTCATAATCCCCTACTTTGGTATCTATTTTTGCTTGTCGATCAGCTTCTGCCTGTGCAGTCTGATCCGCAAGGCTATTCCCTGCTTGTGTCCAGGTATTTTGAGACTGAGGCATATTTTGCATAAACTCCGGGCTCGTCTGCGGCTGGAAGCTTGCAGTTGGATCTATAGTTGGTTGGCTACCGGGAAGTGGTGGGAGTGGTGGTAACGCCCCACTTGAATCAACAGCAGCGCCAGGTAATGGTGGAAGTGGCGGCAACCCGCTTGCATCATGCGGTGGGAGTGGCGGTGCGGTCGGTGGCGTAAATGCAGCCACGGGAGCGGGAGCTGGCGCCGGCTCAGAAGACCGAGGCGCTAGATCAGGGGTCGATGGCGGCGTCGTATATGGCAAAGGACCGACACCTGACACCCCATCAGTTTGGTTTACGGCGGGTGAAAATGGCGCAGGATTAAATGGTTGTGGTGCGGGCAGGGCTGTCGATTCCATTGGGGTAGGCGTTTGTGCCGCAGAATCTATAGTAGGTGCTTCCTGCACCTCCGGTAACGGCGTGCTGCCAATAGAGTCGAGGCGTTTGTGTGGAGGATCAACAGCAGCATCTTCAACGGCCTTTCGAGCCGCTTCAATCGCGTCTTCTGATCCGATGACTCCGTCATTTTCATGCGTGAGCGTAGCGGGCGTATCTAGTCCTGAATCATCAGGTGCGCGTGGAGGTTCATCATTCAACTGTGTTGCATTCAACGTGCCGCCAAATTGGGGGGGCGTCATAGCATCACGCGCTGATGGTAACGTAATGCTTGGAGCAACCGCTGTATCAGATGGTGCTGGCGTATCCGAGGCTTGAACAGGTTCTGGAATATCGATTGGAGGGTTCTCTGGAGGCACGGGCGCAGCAGTTGGTGGCTCGGTTGGGGTTGCAATGGTTTCAACAACCGTATCGGTTTGCTGGGATGCGGCAGGTTGTTCGGCTCCTGTTTGCTGCGCATCTTGGGTATCGAGCGCGAGCTTCAGGCTCACGTCTGGTGCGTTTGAAGAATCAGGTTTTGGTTGTTTATTCTTCTGTGCTTGCTTCGGCTGCTGGTTTGGCTGCTTCTTTTGAGGGGCATTGTTGTTTTGTGGGCTTTTGTTAGGCTGATTATTTCTATTATTTTGTTGGTTTTTCTGCGGCGACTTGCCTGCATTATGATCAAGAACCATTTCACCGCTATCGTCTTGGGGCTGGTTTTTTGATTTATTGCGAATTGATTCGCTCAGCATGCCTTCTTGCCGGAGATTACTGGCAATCAACTGCTGGTTTGCGCCTGCCGCCATAAGCTGAGCAGCGAGCGTCATGACCTTCGGGCTGGTTTTTTCATTCGAGAACCGACTTGTTTCGGCCACAATACCGGTTAAGAAGGCGGTGGCTGACTGCGTATCAAGAAGTTGACTATCCAGCTGATCTACAAGATTCAAAAGCATTTCAGCAACCGAGCTCGCCTCCCCTTCATTCCAGTTGACAGTGCCTAGATTGCTCTTTTGTACACCGGCATTAATAGCCACTACGGTAGCATCGTGCAGAATACGACCGTGTGCGGTAATCGCTTTATCAAGCTCATCGCGGTTCAAGGCACCGAGTGCAATAACAACATCAATATTGAAGTCACCTTGGCTAAATTGCAGATCTTTTTGCGTCAACACAGTTTTGTAGGGGGTAATGAAAATCTTTACGACGTCATCTTCTACCTTGTACCGTAGCTTATCGGCCTTCTCTTTATCAAGCGCAATTATGAAATCACGCAAACTATCGACAGTGTTTTCAAATGTGTTATCAGGATCCAAAAACTCCATGGCAGGTGGCGTGCTACCACTAAATACCGCTGTGGCATGTTTACCGATTTTTCCAAGCACCACTGTAAGCCCAAGCGCGGAAGCTAGTTCATCAACTGTCGGATTAGTGCCGACGGTTACCAGTACATTCTTACCATTGTTAATCACCTGCACAATCTGAGCGATCTGCGCATCAGCCGTTTCTACCGAAGCAGAACTCGGCGCAACAGATGGGGCTCCCGACTGGTTCGGTTGTGGCGGTGCTTGCGGCGCCCCTGGTACGGTTGGTAGTGACGGCACCGCTGGTGGTAAGCCGGAAGAAACTGGTGAAACAGGCGTTTGTGGATCCATTTTTGTTACCTATTTTTTATTTTTAACTTTTATACATAAACAG